>JBPCTP010000299.1:0-4315 GCA_051011615.1 Microthrixaceae bacterium
TCGAGGACGATCGCATCTTCCTTGGGCTTGGGCAGGGCGAGACCTCCGTGGCTGACCCGGTGGGTGAAACCGTGTCCCGACCAGTTGTCGGGACGATGCAGAATGCGCGGCAGAGCCGCACAGACCGGCTATGTACGTTAACTCTTGGCGCAGGTGCGATCCAAATACCCCCTCGAGCGGCTCAATCGCTGATCGAGGAGGCCGGTCGAGGGCGCCGATCTTGCGCTTCAGCAGTCGCTCACCAGGTCGGGCTGGTGGCGAACAGTCGAGCGTGCTGGGCCCGGCAGTTGTTGCGTTCCCGAGATCCGTACAGCGTGGGCTGGTTCGGCCGCGCGTAGACGTAGAAGCACCTGCCGGTGTCCGAACGAACGGCGGCCCGGAACCACGCTCGGCGAGACCGGACGCTCAGCGTGAGTGGGTCCTGGCTGCGACCGTTGGTGTACGAGATCGACCCCTCGGCCTCAGCCAGCGTCGTGGGATTCACACCGGCGTAGTCGGCCGAGTCCACGAACACCACTGATGCCGCCTCGTACCCGATCTTCGCCGTGGCCTTGGCCACCGAGTCGCTCGCTCTCCCCCGGGCGCCGTTGAACACCGGGATGGCGACGGCGAGCAAGGCTCCGATCACCAGCACCACGACCATCAGTTCGATGATCGTCACGCCGCGCTCGGTCGCACGCAGCCGCGCGTCGGGGCCGACGCGCTCAGGTGTTCCCTCACAACCGATGGGATCCGGATCGGCACGAGTGTCGCGCGAACTGAGGACCGGGCGGCCCGACCCCGATGAGCAGAATGACTAGCCGCTGCCCAGCCCCGAGAAGCGAACCGCGGTCAGGAGCCTTCGATGGCCGAGACGACGCGGGCGAAGACCGTGTCGGCGTCGGGGTTGCCGTCGATGGTGACCAGCTTGTCTCGATCCTCGAACCAACTCATGAGCGGCGCAGTCTGGGTCTGGTAGTCGGCCAGGCGCTTTCGCACGGCCTCCTCGGTGTCGTCCTCACGTTGCACCACCGTGCCCCCGCACTTGTCGCAATCCCACGGAGTGGTGGGCGGCTCAGCCACCGAGTAGATCGTGCCGCACTCGGTGCACACCCGGCGGTTGGTGATGCGCTCGAGCACCACCTCCTCGGGTACATCGAGGTTGACGGCCAGATCGAACGGCGCGTCCGCGGTGACCTCTGACAACGCGTCGGCCTGACCCGGCGTGCGAGGAAACCCGTCGAGCAGCCATCCGACGTGGGCATCCGCCTGGGCGAGTCGCTCGGCGACGAGCCCCACCATGATGTCGTCGGGCAACAACTTGCCCTCGTCCATGTAGCTCTTGGCCTTCTCGCCGAACTCCGTCCCGTCGCGCACGGCAGCCCGCAACATGTCGCCGGTGGAGATGTGCGGGACCCCGTAGTGAGCGGCGAGTCGGGCGCACTGCGTTCCCTTCCCGGCTCCCTGCCGCCCGAACACGATGAGGCGTACGCCGTCAGCCATCGGCAAATCTCAACAGTCGCGAGGGGTCGGCCGCAATTCGGACGGAACCGGTCAGACCTTGAGGTAGCTGTCGTAGTTGCGCATCATCAACTGGCTGTCGATCTGCTTCATCGTCTCGAGCGCCACGCCGGCTGCGATCAGCAGCGAGATGCCGCCGAGCTGCTGGCCGATCTGACCCTGCGGATCATCGAGGACGATCGCCAAGATGACCGCGGGAGCGAGCGCCAAGAACGTGATGAATGCCGCGCCGGGCACGGTGATGCGATTGAGGACGCGTGCGAGATAGCTCTCGGTTTGCGGGCCCGGACGGATGCCCGGGATGAAGCCGCCCTGCTTTCGCAGATTGTCGGCCTGCTGCACCGGATCGAAGGCGATCGCGGTGTAGAAGAACGAGAAGGCGAAGATCAGCACACCGAACAGCGTCAGGTACCAGAACCCGGTGCCGCCCTGGAGTTCACTGTCGACGAATCGGGTGACTTTGGCGCCCCAGTTGTCGCCGTCGCCCTGCGGGAGCACCTGCGCCAGGAGCACCGGGAGGTTGAGCACCGCCGAAGCGAAGATGATGGGCACCACGCCAGCCATGTTGACCTTGAGCGGGATGTAGGTGCTTTGACCGCCGTACATGCGGCGACCCACCACGCGTTTCGCGAACTGCACGGGGATTCTTCGTTGGCCCTGCTCGATGAAGACGACCAACAACAACATGAGGACCATGAGGGTGAACACCAGGGCGACGCCAGGCCACCCGTTACTGGCCTTGACCTGACCGAACACCGACGGGAACACCGACACGACCGAGGCGAAGATGATGAGCGACATGCCGTTGCCGACGCCTCGCTGCG
The DNA here is from genome assembly GCA_051011615.1 of Microthrixaceae bacterium. Lineage (GTDB taxonomy): Bacteria > Actinomycetota > Acidimicrobiia > Acidimicrobiales > Microtrichaceae > JBPCTP01. The sequence goes on from JBPCTP010000299.1 coordinate 2,325, forward strand.
TGATGAGCTCGCCCATCCACATCAGCAGCGCCGTACCGGCGGTGAGGGTGGTCACGATCAGCGACACCCGCAGGAGATTGAAGTCGGGAACGAGGTCGATCGTCTGGGAATTGCCTTGCCCACTGACGAGTCCACCGCCGCCGTTGTGGAAGAGGAACACCAGGCCGGTGGACTGGATGACCGCGATGGCGATGGTCAGATAGCGGGTCCACTGCGTGATCTTCCGTTGGCCGACGGCGCCCTGCTCCTGCCACTGCTGGAGTCGCGGGATCACCACGGTGAGGATCTGCATGATGATCGAGCTGGTGATGTACGGCATGATGCCGAGCGCGAACACCGCGAACTGCGTGAGCGCCCGACCGCTGAACAACTGGAGGAACGCCAGCACGCCGCCCTCGCGTGCCTCTTCGGCGATCGAGTTGACGGCGTCTTGATCGATGCCCGGGACCGGGACGAATGAACCGAACCGGTAGATCGCCAGAATCGCCAACGTGAAGAGGACCTTGTTGCGCAGGTCCTTGACCCCGAAGACGTTTCGCAGGAACTTGATCACGTGCGGGCCTCCCTCAGGCCTTCGATGTTACGCCGTGAGACGGGCGCAGAACTCACCGGTTGGTGTGGGCGCTTCCGTGGAACGGCGGACGGACCTTGAACGGCAGTTCGACCTTTTCGACCGAGCCGCCGGCAGCGGTGATGGCCGCCTCAGCCGATTTCGAGAACGCGTGGGCGTGAACGGTCACGGTGCGGGAGAGCTCGCCTCGACCGAGCACCTTGACCAACGCGCCCTTCGAGACGAGCCCACGCTCGAGGAGCGCCTCGGGTGTGACCTCGTCGAGACCGCTGGCTTCGATGGTGTCGAGGTTCACCGCCTGGTACTCGACGCGGAACGGGTTGTTGAATCCACGCAGCTTCGGGGTGCGGATGTGCATGGGCATCTGCCCGCCCTCGAACCCGACCGGGACCTTGCTGCGGGCCTTCTGGCCCTTGGTGCCGCGGCCTGCGGTCTTGCCGCCCTTGCCGCCGATGCCGCGACCGACGCGCTTGGCCCGTTGCTTGGACCCTTCGGCCGGTTTCAGGTCGTGGATCTTCATCAGGAAATCTCCTCGAAGGTGACGAGGTGGGGAACCTTGTCGAGCTGACCGCGTGCATCGGGGGTGTCCTCGAGCACGTGGGTCTTGCCGACTCGGCAGAGACCGAGCGCGCAGAGTGCGCCCAGCTGCTTCGGCTTGCAGCCGATGGCTGAACGCGTCTGCGTGACCTTGAGCTGCGACATCACTTCACCTCTTCAGGCTCGGGCAGCGGTCCGCGCTCGGCCTCGCGGTAGGCGGCCAGCAGACCCTTGGGCACGAACTCTTCGGGGTCGAGGCCGCGGAGCTTGGCGATCTCGTCGGGTCGTTTGAGGGCCTTGAGCCCCTCGATCGTGGGCCGGGCCACGTTGATGTAGTTGGGCGAGCCGAGCGACTTGCACAACACGTCTTGGATGCCGGCCTCTTCGAGGATGGCACGGGCGGCACCTCCGGCGATCACACCGGTACCGGGGGCGGCAGGGCGGAGCATGACACGTCCGGCGCCGAGCACACCGATGACGGGGTGCACGATGGTCGAGCCGGCGAGGGGAACCGCGAACAGGTTCTTGCGGGCCTCTTCGGTTCCCTTCTGGATGGCGAGCGGAACCTCCTTGGCCTTGCCGTAGCCGAGACCGACGTGACCGGCACCGTCGCCGATGACGACGAGCGCGGTGAACGAGAAACGTCGACCACCCTTCACGACCTTCGCGACACGGTTGATGTGCACGACCCGATCGGTCAGCTCGTAGTCATTGGGATTGATCTTCTTGAATGCCATTAAACTACGCCACCCTAGAACTGCAGTCCCGCTTCGCGGGCCGCATCGGCAAGCGCTTTCACGCGGCCGTGATAGAGAAAACCGTTTCGATTGAAGACCACTTCGTCGATCTGCTTCTCGCGCGCGACTTCTGCAATCGCCTTGCC
>JBPCTP010000300.1:0-9649 GCA_051011615.1 Microthrixaceae bacterium
CGCCAGGACAGCTCGGCGAAGTCATTGGTATCCGTGGTCAGGGCGAGCACAGGCGGCTCCCCGCCGTTGACGTACGAGCTCACGACGTACTCGCGGACCTGCGCCTCGGTCGCCACCAGCCGGGCAGCAAGTGCCTCGCCCTGCCCGGCCAGTTCCTCCAGCGACTGCTCGGCCGAGGCGAGCTCTGCTTCCAGCTGGTCCATGTGCGTTTCGACCAGGGCCGTATTGGCGCGCGCCTCGGTCAGGGTCTTCTCAGCCCTTTCCACATCGTCCGGCGGAACGGCCGCTACTGCTGTCGGGGAGAGCCCCAGCACCACGCCGGCAACGAGTCCGCAGAGCAAGGTCGAACGAACCGCGCGACGGCCCGGGCGCGGCAATGCCGTCGCTAGGTGCGTCGATGCAGCCGTCCTTGATCCCATGCCCCGCCAGATCTGCACACGTACGCAGGTGCGCGTGTACCCCTTGGATACGTGGTCCGCAGTGGTATCGGCAAACCCGTACCCCGAACTGGAGGAACTGTATGCGGACTCCCGTCCGGCTCTTGGGCGTTCAGCCCGCCCGGTCCTCACCGGGCTTGACGAAGTCGGCCTGATGGTTGGCCATGTTGCGCTCGGCTCCAGCACCCCAGCCTGGGTCCCGAGGTCAGCCGGCGGGGTTCTCGCCCGGGCGGATGTGGCGCCATTGCCGGTGGATCTCATCGGCATCACAGATCTTGCACAACGTCACGTCGGTATATCCGACGATGGACAACTGGCTGCCTCGCGACTTGTCGATCACCGGTCGCTTCTCGAGTGCCATGTCTTCGCTTCCGCACTTGGGGCACTTGGGTGCCAGCTCGCGGACCCATTCGGCACCGCACTGGTCACAGTGGATGCGGATCTGCTCGCCTTCGCTGACACCTCGAAGGTGTTCATCGGTGCCGCAGGTGGCACAGGTCAGGTCGTCCACACACCCGAGTGTGCCAGTCCCCGTCAAGCAGTTCATGACGACGGAGAGCCAGATGGGGCAACCCGCAGCCACCTCTGCATCTCCGCATCATAGTGCACTGATGCTACTATGCAGGGGTGCGGACGACGATCGACCTACCTGACGACCTTCACGATCTGGCTCGTCACATGGCTCATGAACAGAACCAGTCGATGAGCCATGTGATTGCTGAGCTTCTCCGACGCGGGATAAGCCAGAATCTCCAACAGCCGGGTTCAGCGGCGCGGGGCATGCCGGTCGTCTCGGTCGGCCGTCCCGTTACCTCCGAAGACGTCCGTTCGCTGGATGACGAATGACTGCGTTGCTGGCGGATGGCAACGTTCTCGTGGCGTTGACCGTCGCGGACCACGTTCATCACGAGGTAGCCATGGATTGGTTTGGCCAAACGCGACCGGACCTGGCTACCTGTCCGATCACGCAGGGAACGCTGCTGCGCTTTCTGATCCGCGAGGGTGCCTCGGTCGACGCTGCCATCGCAGTGCTGGAGGCACTTCGAGCTACACCTTGGCACCGCTTCTGGGCCGACGACATCCCGTACGAATCGGGTCACCTGGCCGGCGTGATCGGGCATCGTCAGGTCACCGATGCCTACTTGGTCGCATTGGCTGCGCACCACGGCAGCAAGGTAGCCACACTCGATCGTGGACTCGCGATACTTCACCCGGCGCACGTGTACTTGCTTGAACCTCTATGACCGCGCGACCCACCACTGCTGTTCCGAACCGCTGAGGGTGTCGCTGGGCACTCCAGCGGGTTGCAGCTGGGAACTGCGTCGGGTCAGGGCCCGGCGATATCGATGAGAGCGCGGATGTCGCCATCGTCGAGTGCGCCGGAGAGTGCGCCGTCGGCATCGATGACGCTGTCGAACAGTGCGGACTTGCGTGCCTTGAGCTCCATCACCTTCTCCTCGATCGTGTCGGTGGCGACGTAGCGGTAGACCATCACCGGGTTGGTCTGCCCGATGCGATGGGTTCGGTCCACGGCCTGGGTCTCGGCTGCGGGATTCCACCAGGGGTCGAGGATGAAGCAGTAGTCGGCTTGGGTGAGATTGAGCCCGAAGCCACCTGCCTTGAGACTGATCACGAACACGGGAACATCACCGTCGGTGAAACGGGCGATCGCTTCATCGCGCCTGCGGGTGCGTCCACCCAGATATGAGTAACCGATGCCGGCTTCGTCGAGGCGGTCCTTCACCCGGGTGAGGTACCGGGTGAACTGGCTGAACACGAGCGCCCGGTGACCTTCGGCGATCACCTGGGTCAGGTCCTCCAGGAGGCGGTCCAGTTTGGCGGAGCCGATGTCGTCATGGGCCGCATCCACCAGCCCGGGATCCAGGCTGAGTTGGCGAAGGATGGTGAGGGACTTGAGGATCTCGAAACGGTGCTTGTCCACATCGGCGACAAGACCCAGCACCTTCTGGCGTTGCCTCTGGAGCTGCGACTGGTAGACGCGCATGTGGCGAGCGCTGAGTTCGATGTCCACGACCTGTTCGATCTTGGGCGGCAGATCGGTGAGCACCTCGTCCTTGGTGCGGCGTCGCATCAGTGGTGCGATCCGGCGTCGCAACCTGGCGAGCGGCTCCGGGGACTTCCCGCTCTCGATCGGCTTGCGGTACACCTCTGCGAAACGCTGTGGGTCCGGGTACAACCCCGGAGCGGTGATCGAGAGCAGCGACCACAGATCCATCACGCTGTTCTCCAGCGGCGTGCCGGTGATGGCCAGCTTCGTGTCCGCTTGAAGGCGTCGGGCGCACTGGTAGGTCTTGCCGCGGTGGTTCTTGACGAACTGGGCTTCGTCCAGCACGAGCATGTTCCAGCCAATGCTCTGGTAGCCATCGAACTCGAGGCGGAACAGCGCGTAGCTGGTCACCACGATCCTCGCATCGGCCACTGCGGCTCCCAGGTCGCATCCGCGCCGTGCTTCGGTGGCTCTGATGGTGGCGACGTCTACGTCGGGCGCGAATTGGGCCGCCTCGCGGTGCCAGTTCTCCACGACGCTGGTGGGTGCCACAACCAGGAACCGGGAATCGGGATCGCGGTCGAGGACGTGGAGAAACAGCGCAAGCGTCTGGATGGTCTTTCCGAGGCCCATGTCATCCGCGAGGATCCCGCCCAAGCCGCTGCGGTGCAGGAACGCCAGCCAGTCGAGTCCGTCCTGCTGGTAGGGCCGCAGTTTGGCGGCCAAATGCGGTGAGGGTTCCACGGGTGCGGGCGCGCTGAGATCTCGCAGCCGGGCGATGCTGTCGGCCCACCTCTGTGACTGCTGCTCAACGACTCCGATGGCTGCGAGGTCCTCCCACCAGCTCGCCTGGAAGCGGTTGATCCGAAGCCGGCCATCCGGATCGTCGCCTGAACCGTCGGGCTTGGCATCTCGGTCCGCGAGACCTCGGGCTTCGAGTACGAGCTCGCGGAGTTGAGCCAGTTGGGGGTGATCGAGACGTAGCCAGGTGCCGCTGGGCAGCACCAGCACTTCCTCATCGAATGTGAGTGCCCGGAACAGCTCAGCGAAGGGGATCCGCTCGCCTTCGAGCGTGACCTCGACCGACAGGTCGAACCAGTCGTTGGCGCCATCTGCATCGTCGGGATCGGCTACGCCCAGCGCTATCAGTGGGTCCTGGGTCGATTCGCGCAACTCCGGGGCGTCGCCGGTGACTTCGACGGTGACCTGCCCGCGATCCGCCAACCACGGGACCACATCGGTCAGCAACACAACTGCGTCGTTGCCCCGCACCGAGAGATCGACCGGTCCGCCGAGGGGTCCGACCAGGCCCGCAAGGAGGTCGGTCGGCAGCTCCAGTTCCTGAGCCAACGCTCGCTCGGCGGCGGGGTCACGACCACTACCAGCGGATCCGGCCAGCGGATGCAACCTGACCCGGTCGCCGCGGCGGTAGCGAGCTGCCCACGACAGGTGCGCGGCAGCGACGCTGTGGTGCTCCACGCACGCGACGAGGCCGTCCAGGCGAGTCTCTTCGATGGTGATCGAACCATCGGAGGAACGCACCTCTGCAACCTTGGCGAGTCGGGGCTGGTAGTCGTCGATCAGCTCGTCAAGATCGTGGGCTGGTACATGCAGCGGTGGGCCCCCGAGCAGCTCTGCAACTCCGGTGTGCACCGGTCGGTCGAGTTCGACCAGCTCCAGGCGATCGTCGCGATACCGACACAGGCCATGAGGCGGCGAACCGATCGTGCAGACTTCCCCGTCGCTGAGGTCCACCGCCGCCTCTTCGACAGTGATCCCGACCGACATCGCGGCACCGCCGTCGGGAGTGGCTGTGAGGTCGATGGCAGTTCGCCCAACCGCCTCGGAAAGCTGGACGGTCTCGAGACCGTGATCGTCGATGAACGACACGCCGGCTTCGGCTGCGCTGCGCAGGCCAGACCACACGGTGGGGCCCAGGCGCTCGATCGGCACCGGTCCGTTGTTGGATGAGTAGGCGAACGAACTGTGGCCAACAGCAAGTGTCCTCAGTGCGGCCAGGTGTGCCGGATCGGTGTCATCCAGATCCCAGCCGTAGCCGGATGTGATCTCTCTCCAACCCGCGCCCGACTTGATCCACTTGCCCTTGGCGCCCATCCGCATCGGGCGGACCAGGAGCTGCAGCGGCGGATTGTGGGTATAGCTGGACGTGCGCGGCATCTGGAGATTGAACTGAAGCGCGAGCGGCAGCGAGTGCGGTGCATCGGGTGCGGCGACGCCGGAGAGGGCCATGCGCCACGTGGAAATGGAGGCTTCCCGTGATGGACCAGACCTTGCCAGCCCACCGGGCAGAGAATGCAGATGCGGCCTTTGTTGCGTCGACGAGTCCGGGGGCGTGCTGGTCCGGGGTGCCACCGTGACCAGGACCGCGACCGCGTGCTTGCAGCCGCCGCCGAGTGGACAGGAGCACCAGTCCCTCGCTGCTCGGCCACCCGAAAGGCCTGACCAGTCGACATCCACCACGTAGGGCTCGGCGGCGCTGCCCGCGACATGGGCGGTGGCACCGGTCGAGTCCGCCTCGATGATCTCCACCCGACCTTCGGTGGCATAGCGAATGCCGCGCTCGATCGATCGGCTGTCGTATCCGCGGAACAACACCGGGTCATCCAGGCGAAGTCTCCAGCGGTCTCGGTCCATGTGTGGACAGTATCCACCTGCTGTGACGGGCGGATCCGCTCACCGCAGGGGTGAAACTCAACGTTGGACCAACTTCTCCTGTGGAACTCACTGGGCGAAACTCGTAGAGCTGGGCGACATCGCAGCCACCTAGATTCGCGGTCGTGGGCTCGCTCGGACAGGACACGGAACTGCTGGGCAGCAACGGCAGCTACACGGTGACGCCGAGCGAGGACTGGCGCATCTGGGGTCCCATGGGCGGATACGCGGCCTCGCTCGCACTTCGAGCGGCGGCGAACCACGTGCCGGCCGACTGCGTGCCCGCCTCCTTCAGTTGCCAGTTCTTCACGCCCGCCCGCTTCGAGCCCGTAGATCTCGAAGTAGTGCTGCGCCGCTCGACCCGCCGAACAACTGCGGCAGCAGTGACCATGACGCAGAACGGCAAGCCGGTTCTGGACGCACAGTCGTGGTTCGCCCTCGAAGACGAGCACGTCAGCCATGACCACACAACGGTCCACCCACACGGCGACCCCTTCGACCACCCGGACATCACCGAGCTGACCGACGAGAAGCCACCGTTTCCCTTCTGGGAGAACTTCGAGGGACGCCCAGTCGACTGGGTCCACGACTGGGACAGCTACATGGGTGGCGAACCGACCTGGGCCGAGTGGCTGCGCTTCTTGCCCGATGCCGAGTTCGGTGACCCCGTGCTCGAGGCCTGCCGGTTGCTGATCATGGCTGACCTGCCCTCGTTTCCCGCCGCCTCGCGAGCGCATCCCGGGGCATCCGCGCCGCAGTGGATCGCTCCGAACCTGGACCTTTCGGTTCAGTTCCACCGCCTCGCCGGACTCGGAGAGTGGCTCCTGTCCTCTGGCGTTGCGCCGATCGCCGAGCGTGGGCTGATCGGCTTCCGCTCCGAAGTGTGGACCCGAGACGGCCTACTGGCGGCAACCGGTTCGGGACAGCTGCTCACCAAGGCCGTGTAGGCGGTCGGGTCGTTCGGGCGCGGAGCGATGGCTACCCGAGCCGAGCTGACCTTCGAACTGGGAGTTCCGCATTGCGGACCGGGTTTCCGCCGCGAAAGACTCTCGGTGACGAAGCGGGCGACATGTACGAACGTGACCAGGTAGCGCAACTGATAATGGTGGGTTTGGTGGCCCCCCTTGGCGCCCTGTTGACCCTCGGCACCTGGTTCGTATCTGACAGAGCGGCCCCCGAAGCAGCGGCCCCGAACGCCACCACCACGACGACGACGAACCCTCGCTTCGTCGAAGCCAGTGCCGCGGGCTCCGACGGTCTCGACGTCCCCGCCGGACCCGACAACCCCTACCTGCCAGCGGGTCCCGATCGACTCCCGGAGTCGGCGGACAGCCGGCTGCGCGGGCCGGTTGAAACCACCCCGACCACTTCAGCACCGGAGCAGATCGACAGACGAATCAGCCAGGTCGCATGGGCCTGGTCAGGCAAGGTATCGGTCAGCGAGACCCCGCCCCCGGGGTGGGCGACCATGCGCAGAATCGGGGCCTGGGAACAACCCGCGATGCCCTACAGCGCCGCTGCGCACCAGGGCATCGCGGCGATGCCGAGGGAGGGCTATTCGATCACCGGACGCGTCAAGACGCCCACGGGGTGGCAGTTCGACAGCAAGTCGCCGTTCGGCTCGCCTTTCAGCATGCTCGTCACCGAGCGCCGCGGCTACTGGGCCGAGGTGCTGATCCCGGTGCGCCCGAACGGCACACGCGGCTACGTCGACACCAGGAAGGTGCGCCTGACCAGACAGGACCACATCGTCCAGGTCGACCTCAGCGACCGCAAGCTGGTCGCGTGGCAGGGGACACGCAAGATCCTCGAGACGCCGGTCACCATCGGCAGCGCATCGCGCAGCACCCCCACGGGCCGGTTCTATGTCACCGACCGCAGCAACTCCACCCCCGGCCCGGCCTACGGATCCCACATTCTTGCCCTGAACGGCTACAGCGAGAAGCTCGACTACTTCGACGGCGGCGTACCGGTCATCGCTCTGCACGGAACCGACCGACCGGACCTGATGGGCCAGGCCGCTTCCAACGGCTGTGTCCGCATGCCGAACGAAGTCGTGAAGGTCCTCTACGACTGGCTGCCGGTCGGCACCATGGTCGAAATAACGGCCTAGAGCCTGGCCGAGATCGATTGAGGTCGAACAGTTACCGCGGCGCTCGGAGTGTTTGAGCCCGAGAGGAGAATCGAACTCCTGACCTGCTGTTTACAAGTTGGTCTAAGGGCATCCGCCGAAATCCGCCGCGGTCCGTCGGGCCCTTGTTCCCAAAATTCCTTGTTCGTCGCGTGCTGCCGGCGTTCGCCCTTCGTCGCCGGTGTGGCTACATCTGTGGCTACACACGCCATCGTGCAGGCATCCCAGACTGGCCGGCGCTGGAGGGCGCAGGGGCATGCCCCCTCCCCGCCCTCTCTCACCCACGGGGGCAGTGCCTCTGGCAATATGAATGAGGTTCACTTTGGGATTGGAGCGGGTTCGCAACGAGCCAAGCGGATTTCATCGCTGTCACCGAAGCACCTCCCGAGCGACTCGGCTGGCAGCGATTGATCTGTGCTACAAGGCCGTGACTTGCTCTGGGCCGACTCAGTCTCAATGACATGCGCCACGTGTGGAATCTACCGATCACCGGCCGGTTTCATGAGCATCCGCTGCTTGACCGATCTTGCCTTCTCAGGGCGAGAGAATCACCCTGATTGTGTGGTTCGGCTTCAGGTTGATTGTGCATCTATCGTTCTGGCGCGATGACTTTCGACAACGCGACTCCAGGCGGCGCGCCGCGTTGGGATGGGTGTGTCGATCGTCCACGGCTCAGGACGATCCTCGACGCGGGCGAGAAGAGCGCCTTGACGTTGGTGGTCGCTCCAGCGGGCTGGGGCAAGACCGTGCTCCTCACCGACTGGGCCTCTTCGACGGCGGCACGGGTGTGCTGGATCGACTTGGAGGAGTTCGACAACGACCCCGGTCACCTCGTTCGGAAGCTGCACGGCGGCCTGCACCGCGCCGTCGGCGAGTTGCCTGGAGGGCTGTCCAGCCGGATGGACTTCCTGACACCGGCGATGTCCCCAGGTCGAGCGGAAGAAGTTGCTCACGCCCTGGCCGAGAGCGGCGAGATCGTCGTGGTGGTCGACGACCTCCACCTCCTGGTCGACGCACTGTCAGTCGCGACGATACAGCGTTTCGTCGAGGCAACACCTGACAACGTCCGGCTAGTACTCGCGACCCGCCACGATCCGCCGTTGCCCCTCGCGCGTCTTCGAGTTACCGGCAGCCTGACCGAGATTCGACAAACCGACCTAGCGTTCACCACTACCGAGGCTTCGAGTCTGCTGCAGTCACAAGGGACGAATCTCGAGCCCGACGTGTTCCAGGCGCTGACCGAACGCACCGAGGGCTGGGCGGCCGCGCTGAGGCTCGCAGAGTTCTCGATGCACCGGTCGGCGCATCCGGCTCGTATGGTGCGCGAGCTGGCGGGAACCAACATGTTCATGTCGAACTACCTGGTCGAGGAAGTCCTTAAACACGCGGACGCCGATGACATCGGCTTCGTCATGCGGACGTCGATCCTGGATGAGGTCAATGAGGATCTGGCTGAAACTCTCACGGAGAGGCGCGACGGGGCAGCTGTCCTTGAGCGCCTCGTGTCAAGCGGAATGTTCACGATCCGAACCTCCTCACCGGGCGGGTTCCGATACCACCACCTGTTCAGAGACCTCATGCGGTCCCGACTCTACGAGACCGATGCTCCGGCGGTCCCCGGCCTCCACCGGAAGGCTGCCCGGTGGCTGCATGAGCACGACGAACCGGTCGCGGCGATCGGACACGCGATTGACGCCGGCGACGTCGACGACGCCACCGCCTGGCTCGGTGCGGCTGCGACTGGTCTCATGAGTACAGGTCACTCGCACACGGTCGCGGAGCTCTCGGGACGTGTGAGGCAGACCGCTGCCGAGCCGGGCGACCTCCTCCTCATGACCCGGCTGTGGGCGCTGTACAACCTCGGTCACGAACACGATGAACTCGACCCACTCTTTGACACCCTCATCGGGCGGCTGGAGCGTCGGAAGCCCGAGCGCGAGCCTGGGACCAGGGTGCATGGTGGCGATCCCCGGTCGTTTGTCGACCGGGATGCACTGCCCTGGCTGATCGGTGCACAGGCGCGATCTCACGGAGACCTTCACGGCTTGGTAGGTCTCGACGAGCCAGAGAACCTCCCGTCGCCCTCGGGGCGGGTCGAAGCCTGGGTCGGCGAAGGCTATCTGTGGGCCGAAGAGTTCGAGCGCGCTGGCGAGTTGCTGGCCGTCTACGACGCGCACGCGCAGCATGATCAGTATCCGCCGAGCCTCGTTCATGCCTCCGGCCTCAGGGCGCTCGCGTTCGCGAAGCAGGGTCAATTTCCTGAGGCGGACATGCTGATTGACTACGCGATGTCGATCGTCGGAGAATTCGGGATTGGCCACCTCCTCCATGCAATGTACGCCCAATTGGCGCAGAGCTACATCTCCTTCGAACGGGGTCAGCTCGCGCAGTCCGAAGCAA
>JBPCTP010000301.1:0-3386 GCA_051011615.1 Microthrixaceae bacterium
CTCCGAGCGGGTCTGAACGGAATACATCCCCGTTCCTCGGAATCAAAGGCGCTCGTCTGCATCGCCCATGTTCGCCAGAAGCTGCCAGGTGGTGAGGTTGCTCGGCGTGCGGGCAGGCGACCGGGCCTGAGCCAACCAGTTGCGCCAGAGCGCACGACCCGTGTGGATTGGTGTTCTACAAGGCCCCGTTCGGGGTGAGGCGCTTGTTGGCTCGCTCTTCCTCCAGCAAGGCTTCGAGCGCATGGCGAGTATCGAGCGCGTCGGCGTACTTGTTGTCCCTTTCGTGCGGGTCGGATGTGAGGTCGTGGAGTTCCCAGTCCTCTTCATCGTTGCGCTGATCAGCGTCGTAGTACCGGTTCAGCTTCCACAGGTTCCCTTCGAACTCCGCGACGACCGACTCGACACAGCCCGGAGGCGGAACAGCTTCAAACAGCTCGTGGGAGATCGCCCCCTGATGGATGTCACCGCGGCTGATCTCGTCTTCAGTCATGAAATAGATCGGCTTTTGCGCAGGCTGTTCGTGCCCTCGCAAGACGCCCGACAGATTCTGTCCCGGCAGGGATCTCACCTGGCTGAACTCACCCGGGAGCTGGTCGGAGAGCTGGTCGGCGCTCGCTCCAGCGAGACCGAGCAACGTGGGCAAGAGATCGATGTGGCTGGTGGGAACCTCGGTGCGGCCCGGATTGATTCCGGGTCCTCGCGCTACGAACGGCACACGAATGGACTCCTCGTACGCATTGTGCCATTTCTCGACCAGCCCGCCGTGCGCACCGAGTTGATCGCCGTGGTCAGCGGTGTGAACGACGATGGTGTTCTCGGCGAGACCGTTGCGCTCCAGCGACTCCAGGATTCGCGCGATCGAGTCATCGACCATCGCCTGCAGAAAGTGATAGAGCCGCCGAAACAACATGTCGGTGGGCTGCGGGAAGAGCATCTTCGGCCACACGTCACGGAACGCCTTCTGACAGGCAGGGCGATCGTCCAGCGAATCCTGCTGCGAAGGCGCCTCCGGCACATCGGGCACCCAATCCGGCACCGGCGGGAAGCCAAACAACTTCCACGGCTCACCACTGAACACGATGTCGTGCGGGTTGAGAAACGACGCCACGGCGAGCCAGGGACTCCCGTCTTCGCCTTCTTGCCCGAGCCCTTCGAACACCTTGGACACCTGCTCGGCAAAGATCGAGTCACGGACTACCGCCGCGTTTGCAGGATCGGCACCGTGCGGCTCTGGGCCGATCCACCCAGAGAACCCGTAGGGCTCCAGCATTGCGGCCCGCTGGTAGCGCGCAACCGCGTCGTCGAGGACATTTCCGTCCTGATCGTTGGTCATCAACGAGCCTCCGGCGGGCGCTTCGAGGTCAGCATGGGTGACGTGCCATTTGCCTCGATAGAAAGTTCGGTACCCGGCAGCCCGGAACCAGTGACCCATGGTGGGCAGCCCACCGACATCGAGCCACTTCATCCACGGCCCGGTCGCAGACTTGCCCAGCCCGTCGGTGTTCCGGACGCGGTGCAGGCTCGGATACTGACCGGTGAAAATCGTCGCGCGACTAGGCACGCATGCAGTCGCAGCCGTGTAGTGGTGCGCGAGCTGCATCCCTTCCTGTTCGAGACTGGAACGGGAAGGCAATCGCTCCCTCCTGAAGTCGGCCAGGGCGTCGACTTCATAGTCCGGCTGGGCGCGTTCCTCATCGGTGAGTATCAGCAGGATGTTGGGCCGCTCATTCGTCATCACGGTTGATCGTACTGGCACCGTTCGAGCCGCATTTGACCCGACGAGTCGGAGGCCGTTCCCGCGCCCGTTGAATCAGTTCTCAAGTGCAACTACGCAAGCGAGGTCCCGGGCAGACACGATTGCGTACCAGGCGCCGGTAGCGGCTGCTCGAGCACTCCGAGGCGGCTCTGAAGCGACTGCATCCGTTCGCCAAGTGTTAATGAGCCGTTGATTTGCGCATGAAAGGCGTCGAAGGGTGTCCGCATAGAATCATGCGGCCGCAAGGGACCCACTGACACACATTCGTGCGGCGGTCGCCAGGAGGCCAGGTGCAACATCTAGAGGCAGTGATCTTCGACACCGACGGTGTCATCACACAGACCGCCGCAGTCCACTTCTCTGCTTGGAAGGCCGTATTCGACGGCTACCTGGACAACCATGCCAGCGGCGATGCGGCCGCCGAGTTCACCGATGCCGACTACCGCCACCATGTCGACGGCATCGGTCGATACGACGGCGTGGACGCGTTCCTGCGTTCCAGAGGCATCGAGCTGCCTCGGGGCCACCCCGAGGATTCACCTGGAGACACCACGGTGTGTGCTGTGGGCAACACCAAGAACGCGGCCTTCGAAGCCGCAGTCCGTGAACACGGCGTGCTGCCCTACCTGACCACTCGACGTTTCATCGAGCAGCTCCACGAAGCCGGGATCCGCACTGCGGTGATCTCGGCATCGAAGAACTGCAAGATGGTGCTCGAAGCAGCCGGCATGGACGACTGCTTCGAAGTGCGTGTCGACGGCCTGGACCAGGCCGAGATGGGCTTCCCCGGCAAGCCGTCTCCGGACGTGTTCCTCGAAGCCGCCAAGAGACTCGGTGTCGACCCGTCACGCGCAGCGGTGGTGGAGGACGCCATCTCGGGTGTGCATGCAGGCCGCGCAGGCGACTTCGGACTCGTCATCGGCCTTGATCGCACACGCAACGCCGCTCCTCTGGCGGAGTTCGCCGACATGGTCGTACCCGATTGCGCGGACCTGGAAGTGGTGCCCGCCGGCGACGGCTTCGGCGTGCAACGAGGGGTTCCCGCACGTGCACAACTCCCGGACCTGCCCATCGCCACCGCGGACCACGACATCAGCCGCCAGATCGCCCGGGGCACGGTCGCCGTCTTCCTCGACTACGACGGCACTCTGGCGCCGATCGTTGACCGGCCCGAGGATGCCACCATCGAGCCCGACACGCTCGCGGCGCTCGAAGAGCTGGCCCGACACACTGTGGTGGGCATAGTTAGCGGCCGCGACCTGCCCGACGTGATCGGCATGGTGGGCGATGCAGCCATCTGGTTCTCCGGAAGCCACGGCTTCGACGTCCGGAACCCAGCCGGTGAGCGCGAGGAGTTCGGCCACGGCGCCGCGGCACTACCGGCACTCGATGCAGCCGAGGAGGCTCTCGCCGGTCCGATCGGATCCGTTGAGGGGGCATGGGTGGAACGAAAGCGATTCGCGATCGCCGTTCATTACAGGGCCACCGCTGACCACCACGTGGAGGCGGTCGAGACGGCTGTCACCGAGGTTGCGGGCACCCATGACGAGCTGCGCATGACCGGTGGCAAGAAGATCTTCGAACTTCGCCCAGCAATCGACTGGGACAAGGGCAAGGCGATCGACTGGTT
>JBPCTP010000302.1:0-3007 GCA_051011615.1 Microthrixaceae bacterium
GTTCCTTCCCGGCTGCAATGCCTGAGAGTCCGCGCAGTGATGCGCTACTGCTCCCCAACCCCTGTGCCGTCGGGTTGGCGAACCTCCATCGAGCCCTCGCGCACCATCAACTCGGAGGTGTCGAGCACCTCGAAGTCGTCGGTGCTGAGGGTCTTCAGGGTGTCGAGGTCGTCGTCGTCCCAACGGGCGTCGGGAGTACCGGACAGCGAGAAGTTGCCACCGGTGTCACCCAGTACCACTCCGTGGGTGCGCATCGCCTCGGCGATGACCCGCGCCTGTGGACCGAGCTGGGTGAGCTCCACGTCGGCTCGGAGGCGAAACCATGTGCCCATCGGCGGGGCGTCAGGATCTTCGCTGGGACCGTCCGATGCGCGTGCCGGCCAGATCGCCTCGGGGCCCACCACAGGCGATCCGGCAAATATCGCGTGATCCACCTGCCCCGAGCGCACCTGTTCCCACGTGAAGCTCATGGGTTGCATCGGGAACCCCGACGCCGTGGTTCGCCCCTTCGGATACTGAAGCGAGTCCAGGTCCCAGATGGCGCCCGATCCCGCGTGCCAGTCACCGAACCAGTTGCGAATGGCCCACATCTCCCACATCCGACCCCCGGTGACGTCGATTCCTATGTAGTGCTCGTCGGTGCCAAAGAGCGGCATCGACTGGATGTAGGCGGGATCCGAGATCGGGTACTCACCCTCGTCGCTTCCCGCCGGAAAGCTGAACGAGACGGCGTACCGCTGCGTCGAGTCATCCACGAAGTTGAACGGCTTTCCGGCCACCTTCCCCGAGCCCACCTCCGCCGAGGCATACGCGATCAGGGGTAGTCCTCCGAGGGCTTCGACAGCCGCCGAGGAGTTCTCCGCCACCTGCAGGTCCCCGACCTCGCGGTAGAAGAACGCGTTGTCGTCGAACAGCCGTGGCAGGGCTGGGAACTCGGGGACACTGAACGGCGGTGGCCACGCCAGGATCCCTGCGATCAAGGCGATCGCAACCATCACTGCGGAGGCGACGAAGCCCACGGGGCGGCGCTTCGGCTTGTCGCGTTTGCGGCGGCGCCGCCGGAGCCAGAGGCTCGCGATTGCGACCAGCAATGCGACGACGAGGAGAACAAGGGACGAAGCCAGGATGAACTGGTCCGAACCGGGAAGGAACACCGAGTCCGGCCCCACGATCTGGTCCTGCGGATTCTGTGCGCGCACAATCGCAGCGTAGAACCACTCCGGGTGGCTATTGTCACAGGCGCTTCAGACCCTGACCCAGGAGGTCCCATGAGGAAGCCTTGGATGAAACTCTTCGCAGTGTTCGCTGCGCTCGCCCTCTTCTCGGCTGCATGCAGCAGCGACGATGACGACGGCGACGACTCCGACAGCGGAGACGAGGAATCGCAGATTCCCGACGACGCGATCGTCATCGGAGCCCTGCTGCCCGAGTCGGGGAGCCTCTCTGCGATCATCGGCGCGCTGCGCACGCCGATCGACATGGCGGTCGAGGAGATCAACGCCGCAGGTGGTGTGCTGGACAAGGAAGTTGTCGTCGCCGCCGCAGATGACGGCACCGACCAGTCCGACATCGCCAGCGCCGGATTCGACCGTCTGGTGAACTCCGACGGCATCAACGTGCTGCTCGGCCCGGCTTCGTCGACTCTGAGCGAGAACCTCATGAGCGACATCGCGAGCAACGACATCGTCGCCTGCTCAGGCTCCAACACCGCCGCGAGTCTCGAGGACCTCGACGACGGTGGGCACTACTTCGGCTTCGCTCCCAATGATTCACTTCAGGGACCGGCACTTGCGGAATTGGTGAACGCCAACGGCCACAGCGCCGTTGCGATCGTCGCACGCAACGACACCTACGGCACCGGCTTTTCAGAGGCAGTGAACACGGCTCTGACCGATGCCGGCGTGAACGTCGTGTTCAACGAGACATACGACCCGAACGCCGCCAGCTTCGAGGCGGAAGCCCAGGCAGTCGCCGCCACCAGCCCCGACGCAGTCGTACTGATCGGATTCTCCGATGACGGCGCCAAGGTCATGTCCGCCATGATCGAGGCCGGGATAGGCCCCGACACCCAGGCGATCTACATGGGCGACGGCTCCAAGAGCAGCGAGTTCTGGGAATCGGTCAACCCCGAGGATCCAACGGCAGTCGAGGGCACCGGTGGCACCGCTCCCGCAGCGGCACCCGAAGGTGTGGAGAGCCCCTTCGCCGAGGCCTACGCAGAGACTGGTGAGGACACGATCTTCTCCGCCTACTTCTATGACTGCGCCATCGTGACCGCCCTGGCCATCCAGGCCGCCGGCAGCACCGACGCAGACGAGGTCTCCGCGGCAGTATTCGAGGTCACCAGCGGCGGCACCGCCTGCCAGACCTTCGCTGACTGCAAGGAGCTGCTCGACAACGGTGAGGACATCGACTACGAGGGCGCCTCGGGATCGTTGAACCTCAACGACAACGGGCACGTCACCAAGGGTGCCTATGACATCTGGGCCTATGACGCAGAGGGCTCCGATGAGAACACCGGGGAACCCCAGATCGTGGTGGGATCCTGAGCTGGGCTGAGCCCCGTTTGAACTGACGGCTGGTCAGGACCCGAGGGTGCCGAGGTACAACTCGGCCACCTTCGGGTCCGCCAGCAGTTCTGCGCCCGGCCCGCTGTGGGCATCGCGACCCTGGTCCAACACGTAGGCGCGGTCCGCGATGTCTAGACAGCGCCGGGCGTTCTGCTCGACCATGAGCACGGCGACGCCGGACCGGTTGACCGAGATCACCTGGTCGAACACCTCTTCCTGCATCAACGGTGACAGTCCGGCCGAGGGCTCATCGAGCAGCAGGACGGTTGGCTCGGGCATGAGCGCCCGCCCCATGGCGAGCATCTGACGTTCGCCCCCCGACAGTGATCCGGCCCGCTGTCCGAGGCGCTCACCCAGCTTCGGGAACAGCTCGACCACGGCGTCTCTCCGTTCGCCGAACCTCTCGGGTGTGAGGAACACGCCCATGCGCAGGTTGT
>JBPCTP010000303.1:0-8212 GCA_051011615.1 Microthrixaceae bacterium
GTCGATGACGGCGTGGCCGCCGTCACCCATCGGCGTGTTGCCGAGTACGCCGTGATGCCACTGGCGCGGGTGTCGTACCACTTCCCGACGATCGATGATCTGGTGGTTGTTGCCACCACCGGCTCCCCGGCGGAATTCGACCGCAAGCTCATGGCAATGGCCGCCTAGGTGGTTGCAAAGGGCACCTCGATCGTGGATGCATGCACCGAGTTCCTGCTCGAACTCGTTTCGGACCAGAGCGACGAGTTCCTCGCCGTGGTCGAGGTGACCACGCACTCGATCCCGAAGTGTTCTGGTGGGCGCATGGCACCTTCATATGGGAGTTCTTCCACATGGGAGTTCTTCAGGGCCCGCGAGCGTTTCTTCCCGATCCCGCTTCGCCGATCGCAGAAGAAGCAGCTCTGCGCCGAGTCGGTCACCTGGTACCGACGCTACGGCATCAGCGACCGATGCGTACCGTTGACACTCCACGAGTTTGAGGCACGTTTCGATGAGACCTGCCGCGAGCAGCTGGAGCTCACTCCGGCCGTGCAGTTGGTCCTCGACTCCTCGACCACGCCACGCGCTCCCGCCGAGCCCACCTCGCTTCCAGGACCGCTCTCGCCGCTGAACGGGTTTGCGCGCCACATGGGAGCAGAGGTCCTGCGGGCCATCGTCTACGGCTCCATGCCCGACGTGCTGCGTCGCCGCTTCGGATTCTCCTGGACACACGCCGACCGAGTCCGTTTCGCCACGGTGTGCGGTGCCCTGCGGGGCATGGACCCGGCCGTGCGACGTGGGGCGCTGTCGGAGATCTATCCGGAAGGGACTCCTCGGCTGGCCCCTGGCAACCGCAACAAGGTGATCACCTCCGGGCCCGGTCGCAGGCGCGCCGGCAGCAACAAGCGGACTGCCGGCTGACTGCCGGATACGCGAAACGCGGGCTCGTCACCGGTGTGGGAGAGGTAACCTGACACGGCCGTCAGTTTGCGGCGGACCGAAACAACCGGGGGACCGAAGACATGCGCACCGAAGACCTCATCCTGGTCAGCGTCGATGACCACGTGGTGGAGCCGCCGGACATGTTCGACGGCCGGCTGTCCGCCGCCGCGGCTGAACGGGCGCCGTTCGTCGAGCGCACCGATGCCGGCCGCGACGTCTGGATGTTCGAAGGAGCGGCGTTGCCCAACGTGGGCCTCAATGCCGTTGCAGGGCGTGATCCGCTCGAGTACGGAGTGGACGCACTCGCCTTCGAGCAGATGCGTCCGGGTTGTTACGACATCGACGCACGCATCGACGACATGAACGTCAACGGCGTGCTCGGCTCGCTGAACTTCCCGAGCCTGGCCGGCTTCTGCGGACAGCTCTTCTCCACCTGCGAGGACAAGAAGATCGCGATCGAGCTCTTGCGCGCCTACAACGACTGGCACGTCGAGGACTGGTGTGGAACCCACCCCGGACGGATGATCCCCCTGTCGGTGCCGCCGATCTGGGACGTGGACCTCATGGCCGAGGAGATCCATCGCATGGCGGACAAGGGTTGCCATGCCGTCACGTTCTCGGAGAACCCCGAGAAGCTCGGTCGGCCCAGTTGGCACAGCGACTACTGGGACCCCTTCCTGCGCGCGTGTGAAGAGGTGGGCACGGTCATCTGCGTGCACATCGGTTCGTCGACGCAACTCACCATCACTGCCATGGACGCGCCCATCGACACCATGATCACGCTGCAGCCCATCAACATCGTGCAGGCAGCAGCAGATCTCGTGTGGTCGCCGGTGTTCCGCAAGTTCCCGGACCTGCGGGTTGCACTCTCCGAGGGTGGAATCGGGTGGGTGCCGTACTTCCTGGAGCGGGTGGACTACGTCTATTCGCACCACAGCCAGTGGACCAACCAGGACTTCGGCGACAAGCTGCCGAGCGACATCTTCAACGAGAACCTCCTCACCTGCTTCATCGACGACGCAGTCGGCATGGAGGTACGCCACCACCTCAACCCGAAGCACATTCACTGGGAATGCGACTACCCGCATTCGGATTCGACCTGGCCCCAGTCTCCCGAGATGGCGATGAAGTATCTCGATGGTGTGTCCGATGAGGAGATCAACCGGATCACGCACCTGAACGCCATGGAGAACTTCTCCTACGACCCTTTCGAGCACATCCCGCGTGAGCAGGCGACCGTGGGGGCGCTGCGCGCCTTGGCGACGGAGGTCGACACGACGCCGGTGAGCCACGGCACCGGCAAATTCCAGGACGATGGACTCGTCACCACGATGACCCTCGCCGAGCGGCTTGCAAACACGTAGGCCGATCGACGCGACGGTGCCGAAGTGGCGCCCGGTGCAGGGATGCTGAGCGAGGAGGGTAGCCATGGGTGAAACAGAAGGGTCGGCCACGTTCGATCCCGATGCCGTCCGGGCCAAGTACCTCGCCGAGCGTGACCGGCGGCTCGTGGAGGGTCGCTCGGACATCTGTGACCTCTCCGCCGAAGCGGAGTTCGCGGACTACCGGGCCGATCCGTTCACTCCTTACGTCGAGCGTGACCCGCTGAACGAGGAACTCGATGTCGTCATCGTCGGTGGCGGGATTGCAGGGCTGCTGGCCGGGGTGCAGCTGCGCAAGGCCCGTGTCGAGCGGATCCGCATCCTGGACCAGGCCGGTGGGATCGGCGGTACGTGGTACTGGAACCGCTACCCGGGGCTCATGTGCGACGTGGAGTCGTACATCTACCTCCCGATGCTCGAGGAGATGGAGTACGTGCCGAAGGACCGGTATGCCTCCGGTGAGGAGATCCGGCTCTACCTCCAGTCGGTCGCCGAGCGGTACGACCTGGTCGACGATGCACTGTTCCACACCGATGTTTCACTTGCCGAATGGGACGACGATGCAGCCCGCTGGCGCATAGGCACCGACCGGGCCGATGAGCTGACCAGCAAGTACTACGTGCTCGCCACAGGCATCCTGAACCTGATGAAGCTGCCTGCGATCCCGGGCATGGAGGACTTCGTCGGGTCGTCGTTCCACTCGGCACGCTGGGACTACGACGTCACCGGTGGGGAACCGGGCCGACCGCTCACAAAACTCGACGGCAAGTCGGTGGCGCTGATCGGCACCGGTTGCACCGGCATCCAGTGCCTGGAACCCCTGGCAGATGCAGCGGAGCAGGTCTACGTGTTCCAGCGCACACCCTCGGCGATCGGCGAGCGCGGCAACCGCGAGACGGAGCCGGATTTCGCGAACGGGCTGTATCCGGGCTGGCAGCAGGACCGCATGGACAACTTCCAGGCGATCATGCTGGGCAGGCGCACCGAGGAAGACCTCACCGACGACGGCTGGACCCACCACTTCGCGGTTGCACAACACCCGCCGCGCACCAAGGGCATGACGATCGAGGAGTACCTCCGCAACGCCGAGGCGGTCGACTACGCGATCATGGAGGAGCATCGCGGGCGGGTCGAGGAACACGTCAAGGATCCCGAGGTCGCCGAGGCGCTCAAGCCCTACTACCGCTACATCTGCAAGCGGCCCGCCTTCCATGACGGATTCCTCGGTACCTTCAACGAACCGAACGTCGACCTCGTCGACTGCGCAGGTGGTATCGAGCGGTTCACCGAGAGCGGTCCCGTGGTCGACGGCACCGAGTACCCCGTCGACCTCGTCGTGTACAGCACCGGCTTCGAGGCCGAGCTGACTCCGTTGCAGCGGCGGGTGGGCCACGACATCGTCGGAGTCGATGGCGTGAGCCTGGCGGAGAAGTGGGAAGACGGCCCGGCCAGCCTGTTCGGCATGATGACCCGCGGCTTTCCGAACATGTTCGTGATGCCGGCACCCGGCCAGCAGTGCGTGGTCACGGTCAACTACACCCAACTCGCACTTCTCGGCGCAGAGTTGGTCGGCGGTGCGGTCGGGAATCTCGATCGACTCGGCGTGGAGCGCTTCGATATCAGCGAGGCGGCAGAACAGGCCTGGTGTGAGCGGATAGTCCAGTCCTTCATCGACTCGAGTGAGGTCATGTCGGCGTGCACGCCATCGCGGGTCAACCTCGAAGGCAATCCCGAGGCGATGAATCCGCTGAGCGGCAACTACGGCCGAGGGCTCGGCGACTACTTCGGCTACAGGGACCTGCTCCGTGGCTGGATCGGAAGCGGGGACTGCGCGGGTCTCGAGCTCGACGGCCGGAGTGCGGTGGAGCTGGGACTGCCGTGACCGCGCCAGAGTCCGCGGTGACCAAGGGTGATCCGGCCGGTGGCCGCCAACGCGTCGCCGTCGTCACAGGTGGTGGTGGCGGTATCGGCGCAGCCATAGCCGAAGAGCTGGGCCGCTCGGGTGCCTACGTCGTCACGGTGGATCCGCTCGTGTCGGTGGACGGTGCCGAACGACTGCCGGCCCCGGAGGAGACCACCGCGGGACGAATCATCGCCGCCGGTGGCTCGGCGCGCGCTTCTTCTGCCTCGGTGACCGATGCACCGGCACTGCACGAGCTGTTCGCCGAACTCGTGGACGAGTTCGGCGCTCTCGACGCGGTCGTGAACGTTGCGGGTATCACCAGGCCCACGAGCTTCACCCGGGGAAGTGAGCAGGACTGGCGCCATGTCCTTTCGGTGCACCTGGACGGCTACCGCAACGTCCTCGAAGCTGCCTTGCCGCCGATGGTTGAAGCCGGATCGGGTCACATCCTCGGGGTCACCTCCGGTTCGGGCTGGCGCGCCGCCGATACGGGCGCGTATGGATGTGCCAAGCGGGCGGTGGCGTCGCTCACCTGGCAGGTAGGCCGGTGCACCCCGCCAGGGGTCGTGGTGAACGCCATGTCCCCGATCGCGATGACCCGAATGGTCACGGCCGCCCTCAAGCGGAACCGGACGACCTCGCCTGATTCGGACACGAGGCCCGACGCCAAACCGTCAGGCCGAAAGGCGTCCTCCACAGGCGGCTTGTCGCTCGGCTCGATGCCCGACCCGGCCGACCTGGGGCCGTTGGCCGCCCACCTGGTCGCGGATGGATTCTCCGCCGGCCGGGGACAGGTGCTCTTCACCGCCGGGACCGAGATGGCGGTGGTGGAGGAACCCCGACTGCTCGAGGTGATTCCCAGCGGCGACCCTGATGGTCTGGCCGGGGCACTCGAGGTCGCCACGACGATCGCCCTGGCCCCATCCGAAGTGGTCCAGCAGAGCTCTGGCGGTGGCAATCCGAGACTCGGTGCCACATTCGGTCCCGATGGACAAGAAGCCACGGACTTGCCGGATCCGGTCAGCCGGTCGTGCGTGGTGGTGTCCGACGGCGGGGAACTGCCCGCTGCGGTGGCCGAGTCGATCGAGGTGCGGGGTGTGAAGTGCCGCCACGTCCAGATCCCGGATCGCGGCACCAGCTTCGAGGAGGCAACGGGGCTGATCGGTTCTTCGGAACCGGAGAACGGGCCGGATGCGGTCGTGCTCGTGGCCGGCAGCCGCAATGACGTTTCGCCGGGCGTTGTGTCGCCGCAGGGCTGGGAGGGGGTGCTCGGCGACCATGTCGACATCGTCGAGGAGGTCCACAGCGATGCTGTTTGGGCGCGTGCAGTTGCAGGACTCTCCAAGGGCGCCGATCGGCCGATCCGTCTGGTGACCCTTCTTGATGCCACCGATGCCGGGGGCCGGAGTCGTGCGCAGGCATCAGCGCAGTTGGCCCGGTCCTCGCTGGGTGCGACCGACCAACGCGTTGCAGCGTTCTCCGTTGGGGTCGAGTCGGCGGCCGCAGGTGTGCGCGCGGCGGCTGGGGAGACGGTTGCCCATCTCGTGTGCAGCCGCGAGGTGCTACCACTTGTGGGAGCCGAGCTGATGATCGGCGACGGAACGATCGGGCTGCGCAGCCATCCGCGGGTGGGCGCGAGCGTCGCTTTCGCCGGCACTTCGGTCCCCGAGTGGTTCGACGACGTGCTCGGATCGATTGTTCGATGACCAAGCGACCGGATCGGATCGTCGACTGCCACGTGCATCTGTGGGATCCGGCGCGCACCGATTGGTACCCGTACCTCGCCAGTGGCCAAGCGCCCGAGATCGGTGACTCGAGCGGCATGGCACGCCTCTTCGACGTGCCCACCTACCTCGCCGAGTCAGCCGGATGGAACGTGACCAAGCTGGTCAATGTCGCGGCAGCGACTGGCGTGTATTCGATCGAGGAAACGCTCGAACTCGACCGCCGGGCCAATGCCGAGGGTCACCCTGATGCAATCATCGGAGGCGTCGTGCACACCTCCACCGATGTCGAGTCGTTGGCTCAGATCGATCGCCAGATGAGCGCTGAGAGATTCAGGGGGGTTCGGCCGATGGGTCGGACCGAGAGCCCCCTCCCGAGCCCGGAGGTTCTCGCCGGCCTCCAGGAGCGCGGCCTGCTGTTCGAGCTGATGGCGCATCCCGATCGGCTGTCTGAAGCAGCTGCGCTGCTGGAGCCCTTCGAGGATCTGGTGGTTGTGGTGGAGCATGCGGGCTGGCCGCGTTCGTCATCGTCGGATGAGTGGAAGCTGTGGGCGGAGGGGCTGGCTCAGCTCGAGGCGCTGGGAGAGCGGATCGTGTGCAAGCTGTCGGGCCTGGCAATGCCGACGGGTTCGATGCGCACCGATGACCTTCGCCCGTGGATCGACCATGCCATTTCGACATTCGGGGTGCCGCGGTGCATGTTCGCGTCCAATTTCCCTGTCGATGGACTTCACGGCACCTTCGATCAGCTCTACACGGCCTTTTCGGAGATCACCTCGACGCTCGACGACGGGTCCCGCGACCGGCTCTTCGCCACCAACGCCGAGCGCGTGTACCGATGCTGAACTCGATGCGGGCTGGCTATGGTTCGCAGACCGCCCGGCCAACCGGCCGGCACCAGGACAGGTAGGGGCAACAGCGGTAATGGACGCCGAGGATTTCGCCGACTTCGAGACGATCACGTGGGAGGTGCGCGGGGCCGTCGGAATCGTGACGCTCGACCGACCCGAGATGCTCAACGCGTTCAACCTGAAGATGCAGCGCGAGTTGCGCACGTTGTGGCGTGCACTTCGCGACGACGACCAGGTCAATGCGATCGTGCTGACCGGCGCCGGTGAAAAGGCATTCTGCAGCGGCATCGATCGGGAGGAGTCGATCCAGCAGGGCTACCTCCAGAACCCCGACAGCCCGCGCCCGACCGGACGCACCTCGACGCCGTTCATGTACAACGACCCGGGCACTGATCTGAACCCCAAGGCCAACGACATGTGGAAGCCGGTGATCGCAGCTGTGAACGGCATGGCCTGTGGGGGAGCGCTGTACCTGCTTGGCGAGGCCGACATCGTGATCGCTGTGGACCATGCGACCTTCTTCGATCCGCACGTCAGCTACGGCATGGTGTCCGGCTTCGAGTCGGTGCACCTGCTCCAGAAGCTTCCGCTGGGCGAGACGCTTCGGGTGCAGTTGATGGGGGCACATGAACGCATGTCCGCCGAGCGTGCGCACACACTGGGGCTCGTGTCCGAGGTCGTGGCGCCCGAAGTGCTCATGGAGCGTGCGATGTGGGTTGCGGAGTCGGTCGCCAGCGCGCCGACCATGGCAGTGCAGGGAACGATGAGGGCCATATGGATGGCGCACGAACAGGCACGCCAGGTGGCGCTCTCGCAGGTTTCCACCCTGGTCTCCCTCGGCACCGAGTACGAGAACATCGAGGCGGGCCAGGCAGCCTTCCGTGACGGCAAGCCGCAATGGCGCCTGCGGTGACACCGCTCGGGCTGATCGCCCTGCCAATTGGGTTTCCGAGTTCGAAGCAGTGACACAAAAGGGGTAAGAGCATGGCCGACTACGACTTCATCACCTATGACGAGCTCGACGACGGGCGGATCGCCCGGATCATGCTCGATCGCGACGAGGCCCGAAACGCCCAGAACCGCGGGATGCTGGTGGAGCTCAACGAAGCATTCCTTCGGGCAGAGGCCGACGACGAGGTCCGAGTTGTGATCTTCGGTGGCAACGGTTCGATGTTCACCTCCGGCCACGACATGGGTTCCAAGGTGTCGATGAGCGAAGTTGCGGAGCATCCCTCGTGGCAGGTCAACGGCGGCACACGCAGCGGGGCAGAGCGCCTGATGCTCCAGGAGTGGCACCACTTCTTCGACAACACCCGCCGCTGGCGAAACCTGCGCAAGATCACGATCGCCAAGGTGCACGGCACGGTCTACGCGGCCGGTCTGATGCTGGCGCGGGCATGCGAACTGATCGTGGCGGCCGACGACGTCGTG
>JBPCTP010000304.1:0-4427 GCA_051011615.1 Microthrixaceae bacterium
CGATGCGCATCACCATGATCACGTCGGCCAGGCGTTCGTCCTCGCGCCCGTTTGTCACGGGATCGTCCTCGTCGAGGTTCGCAGCGGAGTCGGTGCCGACGATCAGGATGTTGCGCGGTTCGTCCACGGCCACCGCAGCGGCGGTGGGGCTGTCGATGGAGACGGTTTCGACCGAAGCGATCTTGTCCGAGAACGTGTAGAGGCTCGCGGCAGCGGCCAGGCAGGCGAACACCAACAGGATGTTGAATCCCAGCAGGAGGCGCTGGGGCCAGGTTCGCCGGAGCTTTTCTCCCGTTGCCACGCTTGCGAAGGTAGCAGCGGGCTGCGCCGTCACCGTTGCTCCATCGCCGGCTTCCTGAGCGGGTGCTGTGGTGCGCGGTGCTGGCCCCGGGTCGCTCGCACGAGCCGACGGCGAGCTCGAAGGACCTGGACGAACCTGCACACCGGGCCGGGCCGTAGGATCTTGGCGTGACACCCATTCACCTCGGCTCCCCTTCGGGACGCACCGATCAACCGCCTCTGGCGGTGGTGGGCGGCATGCTGTGCACGGACCTGGCGGACGTCACCTCGGACCTGGCCGCGCTCGATTCAAACGGCTTCTGGGCGGTCGTTATCCCCTACTCCGGCGATGCCGTGTGTGCCCGGTTCCGCAGCGTGCGCCCGGCGCGACCCTGGCCCGGACAGGCGTGGAGAGGTCCGGCCCCCGACGCATGGAACACCAGCCTCGACCGCAGTGGCTTCACCAACGGGGTCGCGACGATCCGCGGCGAGATCGCAGCCGGCGACGTCTACCAGGTGAACCTGACGCGCCGCCTCCGCTCGCCCCAGGGTCTACCAATGGGCCTCGGAGGAGATGCCCCGGACGTAGCCGCACTGGGAGCGGCCCTCGCCGAAGGCAATCCGGCGCCGTATGCGGCGGTCGTGCGCCTGCCGGAGCACGGTGTCGAAGTGGCTAGCGCCTCTCCGGAACGCTTCCTCTCCCGCGAGGGGCGGGAGGTCAAGTCCTCACCCATCAAGGGCACGGCTGCTACCGAGGGGGGCTTCCTGGACAAGGACCGCGCCGAGAATGTGATGATCGTGGACCTGGTGCGCAACGACCTGGGCCGCGTGTGCGAGTTCGGCTCCGTGAAGGTGCCCTCGTTGTTGGCGGTCGAACCGCATCCGGGTCTGTTCCATCTCGTGTCGACGGTGACCGGCACCCTCCGCCCCGGGCTCGGCTGGGCGGACGCCATCGGCGCGACCTTCCCTCCGGGTTCGGTTACCGGTGCGCCGAAGATCGCTGCGATGGACTCGATCGCACGACTCGAACCCGAACCACGCGGCGTCTACTGCGGTGCGATCGGTTGGGTGGATTCGGACAACGTCCGAGGTGACCTGAATGTCGCAATCCGCACCTTCTGGATCGAGGACGGCGAGTTGAACTTCGGCACCGGGGGTGGCATCACCTGGGGATCGGACCCCGACGGCGAGTGGCTCGAGACTGAGCTCAAGGCAACCAACCTGCTGTCGGTCGCCGCAGGTGGAACGCCCCTGCGCGAGTCCCGAACCCTCGGCAGCGACAGAGGCAGGTTGAGGTGAGCGGACGATCCGACTCCGATGATGGTTCCGGCGCAATCGATGGTTCCGGCGCAATCGATGGGTCCGAAGGCATAGCCGTGATCCAGATCGTGTGGCTAGACGGCGAACTGCGTGACCCGGACTCTGCCGGCCTTCACTGGTCCGACCACGGCATCACCGTCGGAGATGGCGTGTTCGAGACGATCAAGGTGGTGGGCGCGGAACCCTTTGCCCTGGAACCGCACCTTGACCGCCTGGAACGCTCGGCGGAAGGACTGGGACTGCCGCTGCCGCCTCGGGCGACCATCGAGACCGCCATCTCGGAGGCCGCCCAAGCCTGGGGCGACCAGACACGTGCGCACGGCATCGATGGCGGTAGCGATGGAGGCATCGATGGCAACAGCGGTGGCAATACAGGTGAAGGCAGTCCCGGTGGCAACGCCGCCGTGGGCCGCCTGCGACTCACGGTCACCGGAGGCCCGGGACCCATGGGTTCCGAGCGAGGCGCCACCGGACCGTCGCTGTTGGTGACCGTCGGCGAGATGACCCTCCGGCGGGATCCCACGCCTGTCGTGATCGTGCCCTGGACGCGCAACGAGGCAGGCGCACTCGCCGGCTTGAAGACCACCAGCTACGGGGAGAACGTCGTTGCCCTCGCTCACGCGCGCGAACGCGGTGCGAGCGAGGCGATCTTCGCCAACACCCGGGGCGAGCTCTGCGAGGGAACCGGAACGAACGTGTTCGTGGGTATCGAGGGACGACTCATGACTCCTCCCTTGCGGAGTGGTTGCCTCGACGGAGTCACCCGGCGCCTGGTGATGGAGGCGCTCGCGGATGCCGGCACACCGGTCGAGGAGGTGGCACTGCCCCTCAGAGCGTTGTCGGGCGCAGAGGAGGCCTTCCTGACATCCACGGGCCGGGAGGTACAACCGGTCAGCGCGGTCGACGGCGTTGCGCTTCCCGCATCGCACGGACATCTCACCCAGGCGGCCCAGCAGGCCTGGGACACCCGGTACCCGCCACCCACCCCCTTCTGACATGAATCCCGCACCGCATGGGTGCGGGATTCATGTCAGAACGGTGGGTCAGGCGGGACGAACGTGGATGACGTCGCCCACGACGACCCGGTGGATCTCGGCGCTCTCACCGGACTCCACCAGCAGCGCGCCGTCGGAATCCAGGTCCACGGCGCGGCCCTCGATCTCGCCGGTGGGCAGATGCACCTCCACGTCGCGGCCGATGGTCGCCGAATGGCTGCGGGCTTCGGCCACGATCGCGCCGGCACCGTCTTCAGTGCCGAGAAGGTCGAGGCGCCGTGCGAAGCCGACCAGCAGGGCTACGGCCAGCATCTCGCGGTCCACCTCCTTGCCGACCAGCAGGTCGAGCGAGGTGGCGATCTCCGCGAGGTGTTCGGGAATCCCACCCCAATTGCAGTTGATCCCGATTCCCACTGCGATCGCGATCTGACCGGTGTCCAGCGGCGTCAGCTCGGCCAGGATCCCGCCCACCTTGCGATCGGTGCCGTCCGAGCCTGCACCCACCGCCACGATGTCGTTCGGCCACTTGATCGCAGCTTCGTAGCTCACCTCCGAGGTCAGCGCCTCCACCGCCGCCAGGGACATGCACGTCAGCACCAGGCCCCTTCGGTCATCAGCGATGTCCTGTGTCGTCCCGGCGGTCATCAGCAATGAGCTGCCCGGAGTCGCCTCCCAGGTGCGGTCCAGACGGCCCCGGCCGGCGGTCTGGTGGTCCGCCACCAGCGCCACATCGATCGGTTTCTTCGGGTCCTCAGCTGCGGCATCCGCAAGGATTTCGGCCACATCCAGGTTGGTGGATCCGGTCTCGGCGACCCACCGCAGGTCGGCGAAGCGATTGTGGGTGAGTGCTGCTTTGGCGCGGGTCAAGCTCATGAGGCGAAGATAGAGCGTGTTTTCAAAGGTATTGATCGCAAACCGCGGCGAGATTGCTGTCCGGGTCATCCGGGCGTGCAGGGAAATGGGCATATCGACCGTCGCCATCTACTCGGAACTCGACCGCGACGCGCTGCATGTACGCCTCGCTGATGAGGCCTACGCCCTCGGTGGACAGACCGCCGCGGAGTCCTACATCGACTCCGACAAGGTGCTCGATGTCATCAGGCGCAGTGGCGCCGAGGCCGTGCATCCCGGCTACGGGTTCTTCTCGGAGAACACCGACTTCGCCAAGGCCATCACCGACATGGGCGTCAAGTTCATCGGGCCGCTGCCCGAGGCGATCGACATCATGGGCGACAAGATCTCCGCCCGCGAGGCCGCCGAGAGCGCGGGTGTGGCTGGTGTACCCGGTGACAACACCTTCATCACCGAGGCCGAACAGGTGACCGCCTTCGGCGCCGAGCACGGATACCCCGTGGCCATCAAGGCCGCCTACGGCGGCGGCGGTCGCGGCATGAAGGTCGTGGATTCCGCCGCCGAGGCCGCGGATGCACTCGAGTCGGCGCAGCGCGAAGCCAAGGCCTACTTCGGACGCGACGAGTGCTACCTCGAGCGCTACCTGACCAAGCCCCGCCACGTCGAGGTGCAGCTGATCTGCGACCAGCACGGCAACGGCGTGTACCTCGGCACGCGCGACTGCTCCGCGCAGCGCCGTCACCAGAAGCTCGTCGAGGAGGCGCCCGCCCCCAGCATCGACCCGAAGAAGCGCGACGCGGTAGCCCGCTCGGCCGCTGATCTGATCCGGCGCGCCGAGTACGCCGGGGCGGCGACGGTCGAGTTCCTCATGGACGCCGATCAGAACTTCTACATGCTCGAGGTCAACACGCACGTGCAGGTCGAGCATCCGGTGACCGAGATGGTCACCGGGATCGACATCGTGAAGACGAGCATCCAAGT
>JBPCTP010000305.1:0-3931 GCA_051011615.1 Microthrixaceae bacterium
CTCCCCGGCAGAGCAGCCAGGTGGCGGGCCGAACGGTGGAGACACGACGCTTGCGGTGGACGGCGCCCAACCCGGGGGCACCCAGCCCGGCGGCGCTCGATCCGGCGGTCATCTGGGGTCCGCCGGAGTGGCCGTGGTGCGTTGCGATGAACGTTGGCCGACCGGCGAGGGCGAGCTCGCGGAATCGAACAACCCGTTGGCGGCACTCGAACCTGTGGGAGTGGGCGGTGTACTCGACGGTGCATTCGACCTCCTGAGGGCCCGATTCGGCCTGCTGGTGGGCCTGGCGGCCGCGATGTTGTTGCCGCTTCAACTCATCGAGGTCCTCGGCGAGATCTCCTCGGGGCTCGATGCTGACGTAGACGCCGCCGGCTTCACCTCGTCGTTGGACCTGCTGGCTGCCGACACCGCCACGAGCGCGTTGGGCTGGCTGGTGTTGATCATGCGGGTGATTGTGTTGTCATTCCTCGGTCTGGTGATGGGAGTCATGGTTTCGGACCTGCTCGACGACCGACGTCGCAGCGCTGCGTCATTGGTGGGTGCTGCGGCCAGGCGCTGGTGGGTGGCGGTACTCGTTCCGGTCCTGTGTCTGCCGATCAAGATCGCCGGCGGCTGTCTGTTGCTGGTCGGCTTCTTCATCGCAGACGCGTTCTTGATGTGTGCGTCGGTGGTGGCCGGCGCCGAAAGCCGCGGGCCGTTGCACGCGTTCGGGCGCAGTTGGCAGCTGGCCACTCGCCAGTTCGGAGTGGCCCTGGGAGTGTCATTCGGTGGATTCGCGATTCTGCTGGTTCTCCAGTTGGCCTTCTGGATCGGCCCCGCACTGCTGGCGAGCCAGTTCCTCGCATCCGAAGCGCTCCTGCTGTTGGTCCAGCAGATCGGACTGCTCTCGATGCTCGTGTTGCAGCCGCTCACGGCGTGCATCGCCGCACGGGCCTACGTGGAGCTGCGGTGTCGCACCGAGGCCCTGGATCTGGAGATCCGCCGCAACAAGGTGGGACTTGCGTGATTCTCGGAGATCCCGGTCGCGTCGATGCCGAAGAGGTGATGTCAGGCAGCGAGTTCCAGTACCCGAAGTCGCTCATGGAACGAATCGGCGACTGGGTGACCGAACGCTTCGATTCCCCGGTGGACGAGTTGCCCACTCCAGAGGCAGCCCCTGCGGGCACCTTCGGCGGCGGGGCAGGCTCACTCATTGGATGGATGATCATGTTCGTTGCGGTTGGTGCTGTGGTGGCGATCATCGTCCTGGCCATCCGACACTGGGTGCCAAGGGTGCTGGACGACGACGAGCCGTTGTCCGAGGTAGAGGTACAGCACAGACGCTCGGCCGGTGAGTGGGCCGACGACGCCGAAGCGCACGAGGCGGCAGGTGAGTGGAAGCTGGCGATCAGGGCGCGCTACCGCGGTCTCGTCCGGACGTTGGTGGATCGCCGGCAGGTGGCGGACCTTGCCGGAAGGACCACCCGTGAGTTGCTCGAGGACCTCTGCGGGACGACACCGGCGGCCGCCGGTGACTTCGAGTCCGCATGTCTGCTCTTCGAGCTTCCGTGGTACGCAGGCGCACCCACGGGCGCCGATGAGTTGCGCCGGATGCGATCACTGGCCGAAGCGGTACTGGGTGCGGACGTAGTTCAACCCCTGGATGCCGGCCCGCAGGTCCAGCCCGGTCGGATCGAACTGCCGGCAGGAGCCGAGAGGTGAAGAACTCTGCTGCGTTGTGGGTGGGAACAGCGATCCTTGCCGTGTTCGGTGTGGCGTTGTTCGTGCTGACACCCGATGAAGCCCTGCCTCCCTTCGATGTGGGATCGTCGAAGCCGGACGGGTACCGGGCAGTCGCAATCCTCCTGGAGGACGCTGGTGTCGACGTTCGCTCGGTGGAGGTTTCCCAGGACGCTCCACTCGCCGACCTGGTGCCAGGTCCCTCCGGCGCCGGCATCGTCGTGCCGGTCGAGGAATACCTCGAACCAACCGACCGCGCGGCCCTGCAGGTTGCAGCCGAAACAGGCGCGACGGTGGTGGTGTCTGCGGTCGACGGCTTCATCCAGCTTCCGGAATCAGAGCTCGCCCGCACGGCGGCCAGGCCTGTGGCAAGAGGGTTCTGTGACATCGCCGAGCTCGAGGAACTGCAGTCCGTCGACGACATCGCTGGTGCGAACCTGGCGCCGAGTCTCGACTCGCAAGTCTGTTTCGAGAGCGGATTCGGGCCGTTGGTGAGCTCCCTCGACACGGGCGATGGCAGGTTCTTCGAGCTTGCTTCGCCGTACCTGTGGGCGAACGCACGGCTCCAACCGGACAAGGAAGACGGCGGCCGGGCACTCGACAACGCGGCGACTGCGGTTGCCCTGCTAGGCGATCTCGAAAGCGTCACCTTCGTCACGCCCATCCCGCCGCCGGAGTTTGTTGCGGACGGCACCCGCAATCCGCTCGAGCTGATGCCTCTGCCGGTGAAGTTGGCGATCCTGCAGGCGGTCGGCGCGTTCGTCATCTACGTCATGTGGAGGGCTCGACGCCTCGGCCGGCCGGTCGCCGAGGAGATGCCCGTCGAGATCGCCGGATCCGAGTTGGTGGAGGCTGTGGGTGGACTTCTCCGCCGCAGCGGAAGCCCGACCAATGCCGCTGCTGTCCTGCGTGCCGAGACCCGTCGCGAACTGTCCCGCCCCCTGGGAGTGCCGATCGGGGCGGACCCGGCTGCGCTGGTGGAAGCCGTTGTCGCTCGCACGGGGGGTGACCCGCAGCGGTTGCGCATGCTGCTCTTCGACGGTCCGGTCGAGACAGTGGCGGACCTGGTTGCGCTCAGCCGCGGCCTCGATGAGATCGAACTGGAGGTACTCGATGTCCAACATGCCTGAAGAACCGGCCCCCCCGCCCTACCGCGGCTCGGGAGATGGATCGCTGGAGGCCATGACGGCGCTCCGAGAGGAGGTGTCGAAGGTGGTCGTGGGTCAGGAGGGCACCGTGTCCGGTCTGATCACGGCCCTGTTGGTGAGGGGTCATGTGCTGCTGGAGGGCGTGCCCGGTGTCGCCAAGACCCTGGTGGTCAAGACACTCGCCAGGGCGCTCGATCTCGACTTCGCACGCGTGCAGTTCACGCCCGACCTCATGCCGTCGGATGTAACCGGGCAACTCGTGTTGTCCGATCGCGCAGCAACCGCGTTCGAGTTCCGCGAGGGCCCGGTTTTCACGAATCTGTTCCTCGCGGATGAGATCAACCGGACCCCTCCCAAGACCCAGGCAGCGCTGCTCGAAGCCATGGAGGAGCGGCAGGTGACGGCTGAAGGGGTTTCGCGCGAGCTACCCGAACCGTTCGTCGTCGTCGCAACCCAGAACCCGGTGGAGCAGGAAGGCACATATCCGCTGCCCGAAGCACAACTCGACCGGTTCCTGTTCAAACTGCTGGTTGGCTACCCGGGCTACGAACAGGAAGTGGATGTGCTGGGCAGGCACAACCGGGGGATGGACCCACACGACATCGAGGCCGCAGGAGTCCGTCCGGTTGCAGATGCGGCACTGCTCGAACTGGCTCGCAACAACGTCACCGGCGTCCGTGTGGAGGATCCGGTGTTGCACTACATCGTGACGTTGTGCCGGGCCACCAGGGAGTCACCCTCGGTGGAACTCGGGGTCTCGCCCCGTGGCGCTACGGCGTTGCTGCACTCCGCCAAGGCCTGGGCGTGGCTGTCAGGTGGGGGGTATGTGACTCCCGACGAGGTGAAGGCCGTGGCAAAGCCGGCCCTGAGGCACAGGCTGCTCATTCGGCCGGAGTTGGAACTCGAGGGCGTCACGGCTGACGGACTGCTCGACTCCATCCTCGCAACGGTGCCGGCGCCACGCTGAGCATGGCGATCCTGCCGACCAGGCGAGCAGCTCTCGTCGCCCTCGCCGCAGCGTTCGGCTTGTTGCTCTGGCAGGGCGAGGAGGTGGTGCCCTGGGT
>JBPCTP010000306.1:0-4959 GCA_051011615.1 Microthrixaceae bacterium
GGGCCGCACTGCTCGGCGTGTTTGCCGTTGCGTACCTTGCCCTCGGAGCCCTGCTCCACAAACCCCTGTTGGACGAGACATGACCGACACCCGAGTTCCCAGAGCCCCCAAGGGCTCCACCGTCACACCAGTGCCGGCTCCCGCTCACACGGGGTCGACCGCGACCAGGGTGCTCGGGATACTGTCGCTGGTCGGCCTGGTCGCAGTCGGAGTGTTCGGCCTTGTGGTCAGCCCGCCCGACACCGAGCTCGGGGAGACCATCCGGATCCTCTACATGCACGTGCCGACGGTGTCGGCCGCGTATCTGGCGTTCGTGATCACAGCGGTGGCATCGGTCGCCTATCTGTGGAAGCGCACAGAGTTCTGGGACCTTCTGGCAGCCTCCTCCGCCGAGATCGGGGTGTTGTTCTTCGCTCTCACGATCTTCAACGGAATGATGTGGGGCAAGGTCACCTGGGGTGTGTTCTGGCGCTGGGAACCACGACTCGTGACCACCACGGTGTTGTTCATCACCTACATCGGCTACCTCGTCGTGAGAACCATCCCGACCCAGCCACGCACCAGGGGCACTGTCAGCGCAGTGATCGGGATCATGGCCGTCGTCAACATCCCGATCACCCACTTCGCAGTCGAGTGGTGGCGGGGACTCCACCAGTCCCGCTCGGTACTCGGCACCGTCGACCCGGAGATGCAGGGCACACAGCTCTTCACCACGTACCTCTCACTGGCGGTGTTCATGGTGCTCTTCGCGTGGCTGCTGATGCACCGCTTCCGGCTCTCATGGTTGTCGGAGAGAACGGCCGAATCGGGCCTCGTGGGTGCTATCGCACAACGTCGCGCCGAAGCCGGGGTGCCGGAGCAACCCGAGGAACGCCCGGGAGGTGTCGACCGATGAGCACGGAGGCCTACATCGCGGTCGCCTGGATCGTGACCATGGCGGTGCTGGCCGCCTACAGCTACTGGGTGATCCGGCGCGGCAAGGAGCTGTCGGCGCAGGTTCCGGAGGAGGAACGTCGGTGGATGTGAACGACGACCCGGAGTCGCCGGACGCGGCGCCGCTCGATTCCGCTGACTCCGCCTCCGGGTCGAACACACCCAGGTTCGACCTCGGGCCACGCACCTCCGCCGAACCACGCGCACCGAGGTCCAACACGCGGCGATGGATCGCCGTGGGCGCGCTCGTCGTACTCGTCGCGGGGCTGGGATTCGTGTTGTTCCAGGGACTCAACGACGCAGCGACCTTCTTCTACAACGTCGACGAAGCAGTGGACCAACGTGCTGAGCTGGAGGACGAGCGGTTCCGGATGCAGGGCAACGTCGAGAACGGCACCATCGAGGAGACCGACTCCGGGGTCAGCTTCGTCGTCACATTCAACGGCGTAGCGGTTCCGGTCACCCACACGGGTACGCCACCCGAACTCTTCGGCACTGGCATACCCGTGGTGATCGAGGGTTCCTTCGAGGGCAACGGCTTCGCTTCCGACGAGATCCTGATCCGCCACGACAACGAGTACGACGAGGACAATCCGGAACGCATCGACGAAGCAGAGCGCGATGCGCAGTCTTCAGGCGCCGGTGCGGGTGAAGGGGTCGGCGACACGTGAACAGGGCCCTCGGCCAGGCGGGGGTCATAGTCGCCCTGATCGCGGCCATCGCCGGGGTCGTGTCGATCGCGATCGGCCTGTACACCCAACGCCCGGATCGCCTCAGGACTGCCCGAGGGTGGGCGGTGGTGGTAGCCATCGGCTCCCTGATCGCGTTCGTGGCGATGGAACGCGCCCTGATCACCCGTGACTTCACGGTGCAGTACGTGGCCGACAACGGCTCGTCCACCACTCCCGCTCTGTTCAACTTCGCCACGCTGTGGTCAGCGCTGGAGGGCTCGATCCTGTTGTGGGTATTGGTCCTGGCCGGCTACCTCGTGGCAGTCGCGCAGAAGTTCCGCAAGCGCCTGGATGATCCGCTCGTAGCATGGGCATTGCTCACGATCTTCGTGGTCTCCGCGTTCTTCCTCGTGATGCTCGCCACGGCTGCGAACCCGTTCGGCCAGTTCGACCCGCCACCGGGTTTCGACGGGCCGGGGCCCAATCCGCTGCTGCAGAACCACGTGCTCGTGGCGTTCCACCCACCGATGCTCTACCTCGGTTACGTGGGCTTCGTGGTGCCGTTCGCGTTCGCGGTCGGCTCCCTCGCCTCCGGACGTGTCGGAGAGGGTTGGTTGGTGGAGACCCGCCGCTGGACGCTGTTCGCATGGGGGTTCCTCACTGCCGGCATCGTCCTCGGTGGGTGGTGGAGTTACGAGGTTCTCGGATGGGGTGGCTACTGGGCGTGGGATCCCGTGGAGAACGCTTCGCTTCTGCCGTGGCTGACGGGCACGGCCTACCTGCATTCCGTGATGGTCCAGGAGCGCCACGGAATGCTGCGCGTGTGGAATCTGTCGCTGTTGTGCGCCACGTTCAGCCTCACGATTCTGGGTACGTTCCTGACACGCTCCGGCGTGGTCGAGTCGGTGCATGCATTCGCTTCCGGCGCAGTCGGCCCGATGTTGCTCGGTCTGTTCGCCGCGGTGGTTGCGGTGTCGCTCGGGTTGATCGCGTGGAGATCAGATTCCCTGCGTTCGGTGGGGAAGATCGATTCACCGGTGTCACGGGAGGGGGCGTTCCTCGCCAACAACCTGGTGTTCGCAGGACTTGCCTTCGTGGTGTTGCTGGGCACCGTGTTTCCCCTGCTCGTCGAGGCCGTGAACGACGAACGGCTCTCGGTGGGGGTTCCCTACTTCAACCGCATGGCCATGCCGTTCGGGTTCGCCCTGTTGACCCTCATGGCGGTCGCACCGGTGATGCCCTGGCGTCGGGCGGACCCGGGCCTGATTCGTGAGCGCCTCTTCTGGCCGGCCTGGACCGGCGTGGCGACACTGGTGGTGGCCGTGTTGCTCGGTGCCACCGGATGGGCGCCTCTTCTCGCTTTCGCCCTGAGCGGATTCGCTGCCGGGTCCGCCATCCGCCAGCTGTGGCTCGGCGTTCGTACCCATGGCGTTCGCGGTCTTCTGGGACGCAGCAATGGCGGAATGGTCGTGCACCTCGGCACCATCATCCTGGCCGTCGCCTTCGCAGCATCATCGAGCTACCTTCGCCAGGCCGAGGTGCGTCTCTCGCCCGGCGAGGAAGTCACGGTTGCCGGGCACAGCGTCGAGTTCCTCGACACCGTCACCCGCGGAAGTGATCGGGTCGTGACGCTCGCGGCGCGGATCCGGGTCGACGGCGACAAGGTGTATGAGCCACGGCTCAACCGCTACCGATCCAGCGGCATGGTGATCGGCACGCCTTCGGTGCGCGTCGGCCCCACAGAGGACGTCTACCTGGCCCTCACCTCCTCGCCGGAATCGAGCGGGAGCGGTGCAGATGCCGCCAGCAATGAGATCGGGCTCAGGGTGATCGTGCAGCCGATGGTGGTGTGGCTCTGGACCGGTGGGATCGTGATGGTCCTCGGCACGGCCATGGCGCTCGTGCCCACACGCAAGCGCAAGGACCCCGAACCGGCAACCGAGGAGGCATCCAGTGAGCGAGTCTGACGCCCCCCAATCCCCTTCTGGCACGCCGAACGGTCCAGCTTCCGGCCAGGGGCGCGGGCCCGTGCTGGCAGTGGTGGCTGTGGTGGGTGTGGTCGTGCTCGCCCTGCTGTTGTTGTTCGGGCTGAACCTCGGTGATTCTGATGGTCCGGACTCGAGTGAACAGGTGTTGGCCAAGGCAGCACCTGCGCTGGCCGGTACCACCACCGCTGGCGAACCGTTCGAGATGGCGGAGCTGCGCGACCGGTGGGTACTCGTGAACTTCTTCGCGACCTGGTGCCCGCCGTGTGTCGCAGAACATCCCGAGCTGGTGGAGTTCGCAGAACTGCACGAGGAGGACGCCACCGTGGTGAGCGTGGCCTTCGACGAAGATGCGCCGGTCATCGAGGAGTTCTTCGCCAACAACGGTGGTGAGTGGCCGGTCATTGCCGAATCGGCCGGAATCCCCGTCGACTGGGGTGTGCTCGGGCTGCCGGAGTCCTTCCTCGTTGCCCCTGATGGCACCGTCGTGGAGAAGGTCGAGGGCGGTGTCACGGTCGAGCAACTCGAGGAACTCATGGATGAGCATTCCTCCGAGCAGGGCGCAAGCGGGTGAAGCCCAGCGCGGCGACGAAGAGAGGACTGCGTCGAAACGTTGCGTGGTGGATTGCCATGGCCGTTGTCGTGGTGGGCGTATTCGCGTTCGCGGGGGGCCGTCCACCCGAGGACGGCACCAGTGATGACCGCCTCTACGCGCTGGGCGAGCAACTGAAGTGCCTCCAGTGCGTGGGGGAGTCCGTCGCTGCCTCTCAATCCCCACTAGCGGAGCAGTTCCGCGAGGAGATCCGCGCCCAGATGGCGACCGGCGAAACCGACGACGAGATCCTGGCCTTCTTCGCGGACCGCTACGGCGACGAGGTGCTGCTCGATCCACCGGCCACCGGTGTCGGGGCGCTGGCATGGTTGCTGCCGGTGCTGGTCGCCGGCGGAGCAGTCGTGGGGCTCGGCTTTGCGTTCACCCGTTGGCGTCACAGCGATGCCGAACCATCCGGGCCGCGCATCGACGATGTGGTGGCAGTTGGCGACCGACCCGTCGGCAGCCGATCGGGTGGCAACCGATCGGTGGGCAACCAGTCGGTTGGCGAGACACCGTCCGGTGATGCGGAGGAACCGGAGGCGGCACCACGACGCAAGGGGGCACTGATCGCCGCCGGAATCGGGGGCTTCGCGCTCGTCGTCGCCGTGCTGTTGATCTCGGGCACACGAGACCGCGGCGACGGTGAGATCACCGGGCTCGCCATCGGCGAGGGTGATGCAGCGGGTTCGACCGGGCTGGAGCAGTGCCAGCCACTTGCGATGTCGGATCCCCAGGCGGGCATCGACTGCTACGACGACATCCTGCAAGCAGACCC
>JBPCTP010000307.1:0-2509 GCA_051011615.1 Microthrixaceae bacterium
GTGTTGGCTGGTGCCTTCTTCTTGGCTGTTGCCTTCTTCTTGGCTGGTGCCTTCTTCTTGGCTGGTGCCTTCTTCTTGGCTGCCATTGAGTCTCCTCGGTCGTCTTCACGGATGTCGTTGGCTCGCGTCGGTGGCGGAAACAGCCTCGCGGGCGCCGCCAGATCACCGTATCGGGAACCGGCACACTCGGTCTCCAACTGCAAGGTCGGCACCCAACGGAGGCATGCCGTGCTGCTCTCATCTGCGGTTGTCGGGTCGGCGCCGGAGCCATCGGAATCGCCGAACCGGCAGACAACGGCCAGCTCGTGTTCACCGGACTCCAACGGATCCGCAAACAACGCAACACCGACAAATCTGGGAAGCACCGGTGGTACAACACCTACCGGATCCCCCTCGGGTTGGTGGGGTTGCCCGGGTCAGGGTGCAAGTCGACCACTCGGACATGAGTCTG
Source organism: Microthrixaceae bacterium (assembly GCA_051011615.1). Lineage (GTDB taxonomy): Bacteria > Actinomycetota > Acidimicrobiia > Acidimicrobiales > Microtrichaceae > JBPCTP01. The sequence continues at coordinate 452 of JBPCTP010000307.1, forward strand.
TTCGCTTCTCCGACACGAAGCTCCGTTCTGTCGATCAGTCGCGGACGGGGTAGAGAACCGTTGTGAACCATCGCCCGACGCTTGGCACTGGACGTGCCACGGCCGCGTAGGTTCGGTGGTCACATCTCGAGACTGGTGAGGTAGAGGGCGAGCGCGAACCCCGCGACGGTCGCAAGGCCGGCGTAGATCTTGCTGCGCTCGAACGACTCTGGTGCCATCTCGTCCACGATCATCGTCAACAGTGCGCCAGCAGCGAAGGCTTCGACCAGAGACCCGGTGAGTGTGGAGCTGTTGTCGACGACGCCGTAGCCAAGCGCCGCGGCCAGTGCTGAGACAGCAACGATTCCGAGCCACAGCACGCGGATCCGGTTCTTCGGCCATTTCGGACCAACCATGTCGACCGACGAGCTCAGTGACTCGGGAAAGTTCGAGATCCAGATGCCTGCCAATAGGGAAACGCTGACCCCTCCGCCTCCCACGAGTGACATGCCCAACACCGCTGACTCGGGGATGCCGTCCAGGACGGTTCCGAGGACGATACCTAGACCTCCCTCTCCGTTGTCACCGGACTGAAGCCTCGAGATGGCACGGTCACCGAGGAAGAACGTGAGTGCGCCCAGTGCCAGGCCGACCGGCACCTGCCATGAGTCCGCCGATTCCATTGCGGGCGCGATCAGCTCAAAGCTGACTGAGGAGATCAGTGCTCCAACACCGAACGCCATGATCAGCCCGATGACCATGCGTGACAACCGGAAGGCGAAGGCCACCTCGGCGCCCACCAACAGGGAGGAAGCGCCTACCGCTCCCCAGAATGCTGCTTCACCCATTCATGTCCTTCTCGAAGACCGGCTGGCGCGGCTGCACCTGTTCTAGCAGCGCCGGTGTGGGTGCTGCCCAACCCCGGGAGATATGGCACTGTCTCATTGACGGATCGGCATTGTTGCGTTGGTGGATCACGTGGTGCGGAGCCGTGCGGGATATCGGTCGTTCTCGGAGCTGTCCGATGAACCCATCCAGCACTGGCTTCGCGAAGAACCTGGCGACGAAGCCCATCCGGAACAGACCGGCGACGATGTAACACACGCCGACTAGCAGCGCGAGGGCGGCGCTCAAGGCAACGAATTCGTCGGACCCACTGGCCGCATAGGGCGCCACCACTGCGAACAACAGGACAGCAACGGTGGAGGATGGACCGACGAACAGTTGCTTCGAGGTGCTAAATACCACGTACCCGAGCGCCGCGAGCGGGATCGAATAGAGGCCGTACTGAACAGGCACGCCCGCTACGCCGGCATACGCCATCGACTCCGGCACCACGAGGGCCCAGACGGTCAGCCCGGCGACCATGTCCTTTAAGAACCAAGACTTCTGGTAGCCCGGAAGCCAGCCAAGGATCGGAACGTGGCGCTTCAGCGCGCTGATCTCAGACTTGGTCGTTGTCATGCTGCTGTCCGGCATGTTGACGTGGGTTTCCAAGCGACATCGCCATAGTCATACTCCAAGCCCCGCATGCCGGGCACCGCCGCTGCGGGGTGACCCACGAAATCACCCCACCCGCTGCGACGAACGCGGTTCCCTCGACTCGGGTCGCCCGGCACCCCCGTTAGGCTTTGACCGCAATGCCCACCCTCCGAGCATTCTGTGAGCCGACCCCCGCATCTGCACTTGTGGACCTGCTCGAGTCGCACGCCGGTGTTGGACGGGTGTCCCGACTGCGCGGCGTCGAGACCTCCGATGACCTCGATCTCGTCGAGGCGGACCTCGGCCACGAGTCGGTCGACGACCTGATCACCGCGATTGCAGCGCTTCCCGATTCCGACCACATCGAGGTGACCCTGGCGGTCGCCGAGTCCATCACCCGAGTCGACTTCGAGAACTCCCGGCCGCTACGGCCGGAGAATCCATTCTCAACTGATCTAGGCGCGTCCGCGAGTTCCATGGAACTCGACCGCCTCGCCCGGGTGAACATCCAGTACGTACTGTTGATGATCTGCGCCGCTGTCATCGCGACAGCGGGCCTGGTCGGAGATCTGCCGATCGCGATCGTCGGCGCCATGG
>JBPCTP010000308.1:0-5909 GCA_051011615.1 Microthrixaceae bacterium
CTACTTCACCTCGGTCTCGAGAGACATAACCGAGACCAAGGAGCTGGAAGCCACCCTCGAGTACCAGGCGCACCACGACGATCTGACCGGCCTGCCCAATCGAAAGGCCCTGCTCGACGACCTGGAGTCCCTGGCCGTCCACCGCGATGACCACCCCGATCTCGTCGTCACCGCGTTGTTCGTGGACCTCGACCATTTCAAGGTGATCAACGACAGCCTTGGACACGAAGTCGGCGATCTCCTCCTGCGGGAGTGCGCCGAGCGGATCGTCTCGGTGGTGAGGCCCGGAGAGACGGTCGCCCGCTTCGGAGGAGACGAGTTCGTGGTTCTCTGCGAGGGCGACGACCAACCCGGCGATGGCGACGCAATCGCCGAGCGGGTCGAATCCGCGTTGAGCGAGCCATTCGACATCCAGGGCCACCAGGTACACACAACGGTGTCGATCGGCATCGCCACAGCCATTGCAGCCGAGCTCGATCCACATGAGTTGATCCGCGATGCGGATACGGCGATGTACCACGCCAAGTCGGCCGGGCGTCGACGCTGGGCGACCTTCGACGGAGAGTTGCGAAACGCTGCGGTGACTCGTCAGCAGATCGAGAACGGCCTCAGGCATGCTCTGGAGGACAACGAGCTGTACCTCGAGTTCCAACCCGTCGCGTTCCTGGAGAATCTGCGGCCTGTGGGTGCGGAAGCTCTGTTGCGTTGGAACATGAACGGGCGCGCGGTGGCCCCTGTGGACTTCATCGCGGTGGCGGAGGACACGGGTCTGATCGGGCCGATCGGTGCGTGGGCGATGAACGAGTCGCTTCGAGAACTCGCGCAGTGGGACCAGCAGGACCTCGGCATCTCGGTCAATGTGTCGGTCCGACAGCTCCAGGCGCCCGGCTTCGTGGCCCAGGTGGCGGATCTGCTCGCCTCGTCAGGCCTGGACCCGTCGCGGGTGACTCTGGAGATCACCGAGACGGTCCTTCTGGCAGAGCTGACTACGACCAGCGGAGTGCTCGAGGACCTCAAGTCCCTGGGCGTGAGCATTTCCCTGGATGACTTCGGCACCGGCTATTCCCCACTTACGTACCTGAAGGAACTGCCGATCGACGAGGTGAAACTGGACCGCTCATTCGTCGCCGAATTGGGTACCGATGAGCGCGCACGGGCCATCGCATCTGCGGTGATCAGTCTCGCGAATGCGATGGCGCTGAAGATCGTGGCCGAAGGCATCGAGACCGACCTCGAACGCCGCGTGCTGAGGGATCTCGGATGCACCTTCGGCCAGGGAACCCTCATCTCGGCACCGCTTGCGCCGGACGACTTTGCCTGCACGTTGGGCAGCGCCGGGTCCGTTCACGAATCCTGAGCTGCCTGCCGGCCCAGTGGCATGTGCCCGATGACACATCTGCCACGGTGAGTCATACTGGTCTCACGGGATGCACAAGTCCCGACGCCAATGGGGGCGAAACGGGGGCCATTGTCAGCGGCGACAGGGTCCGAACATCCAACGCGAGAGGACCGACATGCTTGTCGCCACGATCATCAACGAAAAAGGATCCAACGTCGCCACGATCAGCCCGCAGGCATCCCTGGCAGATGCAGCAGCAGAACTGCGACTGCGGTCGGTGGGTGCACTCGTGGTGTCCTCCGACGGCCGCGAGATCGAGGGCATCATCTCCGAACGAGACCTCGTTCGGCGACTGGCCGAACGGGGGCAGTCCTCACTAGGTGAAACCGTCGACTCGGTGATGACCCGCGAAGTGCGCACATGTGGGCCCGAGGACACCTGCGACGACCTGATGCGCACCATGACCGAGCACCGCATGCGACATCTGCCCGTCAAGGTGGACGGCACCCTTGCCGGCATCGTGTCGATCGGCGATGTGGTCAAGCACCGCGTCGAGGAACTGGAGCAAGAGGCCCGCACGCTCCATGACTACATCACCACGGGTCGCTGACACCGTCACCTGCTGCCACCCTCACCTGCTGACACCCTCACCTGCTGTGCCGGTTGACTCCTGACACGACGGCGCGCAGCGAAGCCAGAAGGATCGACTCGTGCATGCCCACACCCCAGCGAATGGTGCCATCGGGTGACTGGAGAGCGACGTAGGCCGCAGCCGTGGCATCGGAACCGGCGGACACCGCATGTTCGCTGTAGTCGACAACGTCCAGTTCCACGCCCAATGACTCCGACAGGCCCGCCATGAACGCCGAGATCGGACCGCCACCGGATCCCTGAACCGTCACCGGCTCACCGTCGACGACCAGTTGCACGGTCACCTCCGCGCCATCGGCACGCGTGGTGGCTTCGGCGGAACGGAATACGATTCCCTTCGCAGCACCAGAACCCTCGGCCTCGAGGTCATTGAGGTACTCCTGCGCGAACGCGTCCCACATCGCCGCGGCTGTGATCTCGGTGCCGGTGTCCTCGGCGATGTGCTGGATCGTCTTCGAGAACTCGATCTGGAGTCGCCGCGGCAGCTCGAGGCCGTGTTCAGCGGACATGATGTACGCAACGCCGCCCTTGCCCGACTGGCTGTTGACCCGGATGACCGCTTCGTAGGTGCGGCCGAGGTGTGCCGGGTCGATCGGAAGGTAGGGCACCTCCCAGGCGTCGTAATCGGCTGCGGGGCGTCCGATCTCCTCGTCGCCGCCGAGTGCGGAGAGACCCTTCTTTATGGCGTCCTGGTGCGAGCCAGAAAAGGCGGTGTAGACGAGATCGCCGGCGTACGGGTGCCGCTCGTGCACCGACAGCCGGTTGCAGAACTCTGCGGTGCGACGTATCGAATCGATGTCGGAGCAGTCGAGGGTGGGGTCGACACCCTGGGTGAACATGTTCAGCGCCATGGTGACGACGTCGACGTTGCCGGTGCGCTCTCCGTTGCCGAAGAGGGTTCCCTCGACTCGCTCCGCTCCCGCGAGCAGGGCCATCTCCGCCGCGGCGACCGCGGTGCCACGATCGTTGTGCGGGTGCACCGAGAGAATCGCCCGGTCTCGGTCCGGCATGTTGCGGTGTACATATTCCACGACATCCGCGTAGATGTTGGGCATGTACATCTCGACCGTGGCGGGAACGTTGATGACCACCCGTTCAGGGTTTCCCTGCGGGTCCTCACCCAGCTCCAGTGCATCCATCACCGCAGCTGAGATCTCGATGGCGAAATCTGGCTCGGTGCCGGTGAAGGACTCGGGCGAGTATTCATAGCGAAGCTGAGTGTCACCGGCGTGGCCCTCCAGCTCGCGACACAGCTTCGCCGCATCGACCGCCAACTTGGTGATCCCATCTCGGTCGTCGCGAAACACGACTCGTCGCTGGAGCTCCGAGGTCGAGTTGTAGAAGTGCACAATGGCCGACGGCGCTCCGCGGAGGGCCTCATAGGTACGCTCGATCAGCTCGCGACGGCACTGCACGAGTACCTGGATGGTGACGTCGTCAGGCACGAGATCGCTCTCGATGAGTTCTCGCAGGAAGTCGTAGTCGGTCTGCGAAGCGGACGGAAAGCCGACCTCGATCTCCTTGAAGCCCATCTGCACGAGGGTCTCGAACATCTTGCGCTTGCGAACCGGGTCCATCGGGTCGATCAGCGCCTGATTACCATCGCGGAGATCCACCGAGCACCAGGTCGGGGCCTTGGTGAGCACGCTGTTGGGCCAGGTACGGCTCTGGAGGCCACCGTTGGGGGAACCGTCGGACTCGCCGAGCAGCGGCAGGAACGGCGTGTACTTCTCATAGGGCATCTGTCGTTGTTCGGTTTGCGGTGCCATTGGTCCGTTTGCCTGTCCTGTATTGGTCTGGGGGATTCGGGAACTGGGAAGCGCCCTTGGAGATGAGCGCCCTGAAAACTGAAGAACCTCCTGCATTTGCAGGAGGTTCGGCGAGCACGCAGGAGCGGGCTCGCCTATGTCAGCAGAAGGAGGGCGAGGGCTCGATACGTCATCTCCATCAACTGTACGCCTCCATGAGGTGTGAGGGCAACGCGGCTGTCGTAGCTGTGCACGATCGCACACTTGAGCGCCGTCGCGGCCGTGGGGCCATCGAGCCCGGTAGCTTCGACGGGTCCAGCCGGGACCGATTCAGCGGAAGAGGAATCCGCAACCCACGAACCGCACTACCGTCCACTCGATGACGACGACCCAGAGCGCCCTGCAACTTGCGAAGTCGGTTCGAAACGGCGAGCTGACCGCCTCCGATGCTCTCGAGGAGCACCTCGGGCGGATCGACGAACTCGACGACGGCCTCAATGCGGTGTGCTTCCGTGACGACGAGCGCGCCAGGGGCGATGCAGCTGCGGTGGACGATGCGATCGCGGCTGGGCGCGCCGGTGAACTGGGCCCCTTCGCAGGGGTTCCGATGCTCATCAAGGACCTCAACGACGTGGAGGGTTGGCCGACCACCCTCGGCAGCAAGGCGAGCACCGATTCCGCCAAGGCGGCCGACCATCCGCCCGTGGCGCGGTTGCGCCGGGCAGGTTTCGTTTTTTCCGGTAAGACGACCACGCCCGAGTTCGGATCCATCTCGGTCACCGAGTCGGACCGATTGGGCGCCACCCGCAACCCATGGAACACCGACCACACACCCGGTGGCTCCTCCGGCGGAGCAGGCGCAGCTGTGGCTTCGGGAATGCTCGCGGCGGCGCACGCCTCAGACGGCGGCGGGTCGATCCGCATCCCGGCGAGCTGCAACGGCCTCGTGGGCCTCAAGCCCTCACGCAACCGGATCTCCAGTGCACCCACCAAGATGATCACGGCTTCGACCCAGGGAATCCTCACCCGCGATGTGGCGGACCAGGCCGCCATCGTGGATGTCATGGCAGAGACCGATCCAGATGCCTGGGAGGTGGCTCCGCCGCTGGCACGACCGCTGGCCGAAGAGGTGGGCGCCGATCCGGGGCGATTGCGCATCCGGGTGTCGGTGGGCAATGCCTTGGGCGTTGATCCGGCGCCGGCGTGCGTGGAAGCGGTGGAGAAGACCGCCGCGGCACTCGAGGGTCTGGGACACGAGGTCACCCACGACCCGATCACCTGGCCCGATGCGGCGGCCTTCATGGGCGGATTCCTCACGGTGTGGTCGACCATCTCCGCGGGCTACGAACTGACCGACACCAAGCTGATGGAGCCGCACAACCAGGAGAACGTGGCAGCGGCTCGCGCGACCGATTCGATTGCCTACAACGAGGCGGTGATGATGCTCCAGCGGGCATCGCGGAGCTTCACCCCTCAGTTCGGATGCGATTTCGATGTGTTGCTGTCGCCGACGATGGCGATCGAACCACCGCCGGTTGGCTGGATCTGGGAAGGTGCCGAGGACAACCCGGGTGCCCCGATGATCAACGCGACCCCCATGGCCGCCTACACAGCGGTGTTCAACGTGACCGGCCAACCTGCGATCAGCTTGCCGGCACATGTCTCAGAGGCCAGTCTGCCCGTGGGCGTGCAGCTGGTTGCGCCGCTGTTCGACGAGGCCACACTCATCCGCGTGGCGTCGCAGTTGGAATCCGCGATCGGTTGGGCGGCAACACCCGCAGAGCGGTGAGCCAGCTGACGGGTTGTCGTTGGGAGCGGACCTCGCGCCCCGACGGCGTGGGCCAGATCCAGTGCTGCTCGCGCCCCGGATCGGGTGCCAGCGACCATCCGCTTCGATGAGCTACCCGATGGTGGTGGCGGCACAGCAACATCACTGCGTCGGTGTCCGTGGGTCCGTCGGGGTTGTAGTCGGGTTCGTGATGGGCGTTGCAGTGCCCCGGCGGCATGTCACATCCCGCAAACACGCATCCTCGGTCGCGCACTGCGAGAGCCACCTTCTGCTTCGGCGTCACCCATCGACGGCTGCGTCCATAGCGAAGGGGGCACCCTTGCGGTCAGCCACGAGCGGCGTGATGAGGACGTCGGCCAGCAGCGAGGCTGCCGACTCCGGT
>JBPCTP010000309.1:0-2641 GCA_051011615.1 Microthrixaceae bacterium
TGCACCTAGCCCCGGCCGTAGGCCTGGAGCGGATCGTCGCCAGCACCATTGGCGGTATCGGCGCACTGTCCGGAGACGCACCGACTCTCGCCAGCCCCGAGACCACCGGTCAGTTCACTGCCCTCGACGGGGATCAATTCACTGCCATCGATGAGGACGCGAAGGTCGCCGTCGACGAAGCGCTGTCAGGACTGGACGACGAGGCGTTCACCAAGGAGATCCTCTCGCTGCGCAGCGGCAGCATGTCGGGCGACATCAGCATCGGCGAGATCGACGAGCGCTGGGATGCGGTCACTGGCCGGATCTCCGAACGGATCGAGGACGAGATCATCGAGCTGACCACTGTCACGTCGACTCTGGGTGGGGCGGACGGGCTCATCACTGCGGCCGAGACCGCGCAGGCCGCGGTCGAGATCCAACGGATTCAGGCTGCCCAGGCCATCCAGTGGGCACGTGTGGCACTCCCGCTCTTTCCCTCACCCGCCAGTGACGTCAGGAACCTGTCGAACAGCATCGCCGGCCACGCGTCTGCCGTTCGCACACTCGACACGATCGCCGAGTCCAACGCCGAGTTGCTCACCGCCTGGGAGTCCGTTCGCAACAGCGGCGCACTCGCGGATCTCAATGCCAGGTTCGAATCCGCGGTGGAGCGTCGCCTCGCTGATGGCGTCTCGGAAACGACACGCGACTGGGACGTGGCACCACCGCTGACTCCCGGGATGATCGGTGAGACCATCGACTTCCTCGCCGAACTCGGCGATGTGATCGAAGTGAGCGCCGAGTTGTCTGCCGCCAGCACTCCCCTGGTGGATACCGCACTGGACGAGGTCAGCTCCGCTGTGGACGCAGTTGCAGCCGACGCCCAGGCCGAGCGCAGTCAGGTGCTGTGGAACATCGCGGCTGTCGTGCTGCTCGCCTGCGCCGCAGCACTTCTGCTCGGGTGGCTAGTGACGAAGCCGCTGAAGAACCTCGCGACGGCGGCCGAGAGAGTCCGCGATGGCGACTTGAGCGGAGACCTGCCCGAGCGCGGCCCGACCGAACTCCGTGTCGCCGCCCGGGCGCTGAACGAGTCGGTCGACTCACTCAGGCAAGTGGAGGCACAGGCGGTAGCGATGGCCGACGGGGATCTTGACAATCCGGTGTTGGAGCAGCCGGCCACAGGGACGCTGGGCCGTTCCATGCAAGTTGCGGTGGACCGCCTCGCCGAGTCACTGGGCGAGAGCGAGCGCTTCCAGGCCCGCCTGGCCCACGAAGCGGCTCATGACGGACTCACCGGACTTCCGAACCGCACGTCGATTCTCGACGCCATAGCTGCCGCGCTGGCCCGCGCGCGCCGCTCGGACACTGCTGTCGGCCTGCTGTTCCTGGACGTGGATGAGTTCAAGGGAATCAACGACACCTACGGACATCACGTAGGCGACGTCGTTCTCCGCGAGGTCTCGAAGCGGCTCAAGTCCGCCATCCGGGATGGCGACTCGGCCGGCCGACTCGGTGGGGACGAGTTCATCGTGCTCGCCGAGCCCGTGAGCACCATCGACGAGGCAGTTGGGTTGGCCCGTCGCCTCTACGACCAACTCGTTGAACCAATCGACGTGGACGGCCTCGAGGTCCTGCCGAAGATCAGCATCGGGGTGACGGTCACGGCGGACGGTGACCTGACCGAGGACGACCTGCTTCGCGACGCGGACCTTGCGGTCTACAGAGCGAAGGAACTCGGCCGCGGGCGCATCGAGGTGTACGACGACGACCTGCGCAGACACTTGCTGGATCGCGCCGAGGTGGAATCATCGCTTCGCTTGGCCCTGGCGAACGATGAAATGGTGTTGCACTTCCAGCCGAGCGTTGACCGCTCGGGTGGCGAGGTGACGGGTATCGAAGCACTCGTACGTTGGGAAAGGCCTGGACACGGGCTCGTTCCGCCGGGAGACTTCATACCGGTGGCGGAGCGAAGCGACCTGATCGTCGAGCTCGACAATTGGGTGCTCGAAGCAACAGCGGTGCAGCTGGCAGCTTGGAGCCGACACGGCCAGGTCGAGACGGTACCGGTTTCGGTCAACATCTCCGGGCGCCACCTCGCATCGGGATCCCTCGTGGCCAACGTGGCGGCCGCCCTGGAGGCGCATGGTGTTGAACCCGAGCGCCTCATGGTCGAGATCACCGAGACTGCGCTACTCGACGACCTCGACACCGCTGCAGCGCAATTGAGCAGCCTTAGATCAATGGGGGTACGAATCGCCCTGGACGATTTCGGTACGGGCTACATGTCGCTCGCCACGCTGCGAGCCCTACCGGTGGACGTGCTCAAGATCGACATGAGCTTTGTCGCACAACTCGACCGGGCCGACCAGCGGTCGCTCGTGAAACTCATCATCGGCAGCGGCCACGTACTCGGACTCACGGTCACCGCAGAGGGGGTCGAAACCGCGACGCAGCGACAACGGCTGAGCGAACTCGGCGCGGACAACCTCCAGGGCTTCCTGTTCAGCAGGCCACTGACGCGATCTGATCTCGAGGACTACCTCTCCGGTGCCGAGTCGAGTACCTCTGTTTGATCGGGTGCGCCTGGTTTCCGAGGGTGCCCCTGGCGTCAGAGACGGTTGGGAAATATCCCCACCGTGCAGATGAAGTAGGTGGTGCCGTT
>JBPCTP010000310.1:0-7699 GCA_051011615.1 Microthrixaceae bacterium
ACCCAGATCACGACGATCCGGGACTCGTCGGCGGAAAGAAACCTCTGGAGGCTGGGTGACACCACATCCGCTGCGATCTGAAGCAGTGAGTCGAGTCGCTCGAAGGAGAAGAAGAGCCGCAATTTCGCAGGCTCGTGCTCGCGCATGAACGCCAGCACGGTCTGGGAACAGAGCGTGTCGTGGCCTGCACAGATCATCTCGGCGACTGCATCGGCGAGCGTTTCCTCAGCGGTGATCCGCTCCATGGCCTCGCCGAGCAGCACCACCGCTTCGCGGTCGGTGGCCATGCGCACCATCGATGGTTTGCCACCGGGGAAAAGTCGGTAGACGGTGGCCCTGGAAACTCCGGCTTCACGCGCCACGTCGTCGACGGTTGTCTTGTCGATGCCGAATCGGCCGGCGCATGCCACGACTGCATCGAGGATGCGCAACTCGGAGGACCCCGGCTGGTAGCCCAACACGTCCTCGGGGGCCCCTGCGGCGTCGGCCACGGTGGTCTCCGCTTCAGGCGCGTCCACCGTGACCTGAGTTCTCCCCGTGATGGCCGTCATCGCTTGTTACAATAAGACCTGATTTGTCTCATCGCTACGCGCGATCGTCCGAACTGGGCGTGAAATCGGTCACTCAGCCCCGAAACAGAGGGGGTCGGGCGGGCTTGTGAGGTCATGCGTCGTGTGAGTCCACCTCGATGATCCCCGCCAGGAACTCCCTTCGTACCAGGGCTCTCGCCTCGGATTCGTTGGTGAGGTCCACTCCGGCTGGGCTGGCCATGACCGACAGGACCATTCGGCTGAGGTAGTCGGCCGCCTCCGGCACCGACACGCCGCCGCGGAGACGACCGGAGTCCCGCTCCACTCCGATGAGGGCGGTCATGTACTCACGTATCAAACCACCCACCAAGGGTTCGGACGGCTGCAGTGCCTCGACCAGCTCGTCCAGGTCGGGGTCCATCAGATTGGCCATGATCGTCGAGGAACGGATCTGGCCCGCCCCCACCACGAGTCCGTGCACCAGGCGATCCTCGAGGGACTCATAGCAGGCGACCGACTCTGCGATTCCAGCCCAGAAGCGCCCGATTACCCAGGTGGCAGTCTCCTGCACGAGCTGGGCCCGCCCCTCGGGAAAGTACCGGTAGATGGACGTGCGTGACACCCCTGCCTCGTTCGCCACGTCCTCCAGGGAGAAGCCGCTCACCCCGCCGCGCTCGACGCAGCGGACCGCTCCGCGCATGATCCGCTCCCTGGTCCCGGGATGGGCGACGGCTTCGCCGGAATCAGCCATCTTCGTTGGCCGTGGCGAGGTCTTGGCGTCCCTGCTCACGCTCTGCGCTGCCCCGATCCGGGTTGGGCATGGCCCCCTCACCGGCCTCGGGGGCCAAATCGTCGGGTGTCATTCCCGATCGTCGCCGGGCAATGCTGCGCAGTATCAGTAGGTATCCGACCGCTGCGATCGCTGCGAACACCCACCACTGCACCATGTAGGAGAAGTTCTGCGATGGGCTCGGCAGCTCCACCTCCACCGGTACCAGCGTCAGCTCGGCGTTGTCCTCCGCTGCGGGTTGTGGCGGCTCGGACGCCTCCAGCACCAGCCATACCGGTTCGAGCGGCACTTCCAGCTGCTCGCCGTAGCGGTCCAGATCGACCCTTGCGAGCGAATCCAGCACTCCCTCTGCCGGATCCTGCGCCCCGATCCCACCGCCGGGCTGGGTCAACTCCACCACGCCCAGCACGCTGGCCGACCCCGCGTCGGGAAGAGCATCGGTGTAGGGCGCACCGTCCTGGACCTCCTCGAGGGGAATCCAACCGCGCACCACCGCCACGGCCGTGCCATCGGGCTGAACCAGCGGCGTCAGCAGCCAACCACCCGGCCGGCCCTGGATGGACCTACTCCGTATCACCACCTCGGAGTCGGTGTCCCAGGTTCCCTCGGCGGTGACCCGGGTGAAGCTCACGTCATCGGGCACGTCCCGCGGATCGATCGACGGGTCCACCAACTCGTCGAGGGGAACCGGTTCGGCAGCGAGGCCGGCCTCGATGCGATCTCGGGCCTCCTGCTCGTCCTGCCAGCGGCTGTACTGCCAAAAGCCCAGGCGCACCATGACCAACACGGCGAAGATCACGAGCACGTGGCTCAGGATCCAAAGCGGCCGCTTGGCGAAGTCGTACACATCCCGAAGCTACCGCCCGTGGCCCTCGGCGCCTCAGCCACCCAAGCTCGCCACACCCCGTTCTGACGTGAATTCCGCACCCATCCGGTGCGGAATTCATGTCAGAAGGGGAGGGAATGGACTCAGTCGTTGGCAGTCGGCAACTCGTGGCCTGCGAAACGCTCCCGCAAGTCCTTCTTGGAGAACTTTCCGACGCTGGTCTTGGGGACCTCGTCGATGAACACCACGTCGTCGGGTAGCCACCACTTCGCCACCCGGCCATCCAGAAACGAGATGACTTCTTCCTTGGTTAACTCGGAACCCTCGGAGACAACAACGCAGGCAAGTGGGCGCTCGGACCATTTCGGATGCGGCACGCCGATCACAGCGGCCTCGGCCACATCGGGGTGCGCCATGATCTCGTTCTCGAACCCCACCGAGGAGACCCACTCACCGCCTGACTTCACCACGTCCTTGGTGCGATCCACAATGCGCACGAAGCCCTCGGGGGTGACCACTGCCACGTCGCCGGTGCGCAGCCAACCGTCCTCGGTGAACGACTGTGGTGCACGGTCGTCGTTGTAGTAGTCAGCAGTGATCCACGGCCCGGCGCACTGGATCTCACCCTGGGATTCGCCATCCCACGGCTGGGCCTCTCCTGTGACCTGATCCGCGATGCGGAGCTCCACACCCACCACAGGCATTCCCTGTGCGGCTCGCAACTTCGCCTGTTCGTCCTCGGGCAGATCCTCCATGGCCGAGGTGAGCCGGGCCACCGATGCGATCGGCGATGTCTCGGTCATGCCCCATGCCTGCAGGATCGGCAGGCCGGTCTGCTCGCGGAACGCTTCTGACAGTGCCGCGGGCACGGCGGAACCACCGCAGGGAATCGCCCGCAGCGAGGACGTGTCCTTTCCCTTCAGCGCGGGCAGCACACCCATCCAGATCGTCGGCACACCTGCAGCGACGGTGGCGCGCTCATCGACGATCATCGACGCGATTGCATCGGGTGTCATCTGGGGTCCCGGAAACACGAGCGAAGCCCCCGACGCCACCCCCGCATGAGCCAGACCCCAAGCATTGGCGTGGAACATCGGCACCACCGGCAGGATCACATCGCGCTCGTTGGCACCCAGGTTGTCGGCGGTCATGGCACCCATGGTGTGCAGCCAGGTTGAGCGATGTGTGTAGACCACACCCTTGGGGTTGCCGGTCGTGCCGGAGGTGTAGCACATCGAGGCCGCCCGGAGTTCGTCGTCGACGGTGAACTCAGCGGGCTCGGATTCGGCGAGCAGGTCGTCGTAGTCGATGAAGTCATAGCCCTCGGGCAGTTCGGTCGGCGCGCCGTCGTCGATCACGACGAGGTGCTTCACCGTCTCGAAGGTTCCGAGGAGCGGACCGATCAGCCCGAGCAGCGAGCGATCGATGAAGATGATCTCGTCCTCGGCGTGGTTGACGATGTAGGTGAGCTGGTCGGGAAACAGACGGATGTTGAGTGTGTGCAGCACTCGACCACTGCACGGCGCCGCAAAGTAGAGCTCCAGGTGGTTGTCGGAATTCCAACAGAACGTGCCCACCCGGGCGTCCTCGGACAACCCGAGGCGGTCGAAGGCACCGGCCAGCCGCCGGGTGCGGTCTGCCCACTCACCGTAGGTGCGACGACGCCGGCCGCCGTCCGCGGTGCCGGTAACGATCTCCTTGTGCGGAAACAGCTTCTCGGCCCGGTCGAAGAAGTGCGAGAGAACCAGTGGCCGGTCCTGCATCGTGCCCAACATCTGACTACCCCCTGTGTCGCGAACGGCCCGCACAATACGACAGCGAGAGGTGCTTCGGCCGCGGATGCGCCAGACTGGCCCCATGGCGGAGAGCGGACCCGGCGACGAGCCAGGGGCAGACGAACTGGTCGGACCCGACCCCGCCGGGCAGTCGGCCGCACAGGGGTCCAACGGACAGTCCAACTCCGATGGATCACCAGCCGACGCGGAACGGCCAACCATCGAGCCGGACGCCGTACTGGCTCCCGTGCGGCGGCCGGGATGGCTCCTTCCGCTCATCGGGGCCTCCATCGTTGCGCTCGTGATCGCCAACAACATCGGCAACGTGGTGTGGGCGAGCTGGATCATCGAACACCCGCTGGGTCTGCTGGCGCTGAACTCCTCCAACAAGTACCTGATCGGCACCACACCCGGAACGGGTTGGTTGGAGGTCTTGTTCGTTTCGACGGGGCGCCTGATGGCTCCGGATCCGCTGTTCTACATGGTCGGCTACATCTACAGGGACAACGCCGTGCACTGGGCGAGGCGCGTGTTCCCCGCGTCCGGAAAGCTGTTCGACCAGCTCGAATCCGACCGGGGCCAGTTCGCCAGGATTCTCGATGCGCTGGTGTTCATCATGCCCAACAACCCGGTGTGCCTCATCGCCGGTGTGGTCGGAATGAGCGTGAAGAGGTTCCTGGTCCTGGCTGTGGCCGGCACCATCGGCCGCATCATCTTGATGCGCGGCATCGGCACCGTCTTCTCGGACCAGATCGAGGACATCCTCGAGTACGTGGCCCGCTACCAACGATGGCTGCTGATCGGTTCCGTGGTGCTCGTGGTGGGCTACGTGCTGTGGCAGCTGCGCAGCCACAAGGGACTCCTCGGCGGCGTCGAGGACCTCGAGGACGAACTCGGCGACTGACGGAGTCATCCGGGCATGGCTCCTGGGCGACTCAAGTGCCCAATTCGAGTCCGCCAGAGCCGTGGGTAACCCTTAGCGACTCGAAATCACCACTTGAGTCCGCCAGTACCCCTCAGCGGCCGTGTCTCCACGAGCAAGGTGTTGTCAGCGAGCACCCGGGTCAGGGACCGACGGGTCAGAGGCCAAGGAGAGAATCGAGGCCGATCGTGAGGCCCGGCAGCTCGGGGACCCGCTTGGCCGCCAGCACGACGCCGGCCATGAAGCTGGTGCGGTCGAGTGAGTCGTGACGGATCGACAACGTCTGGCCCTCGCCGCCGAGAAGAACCTCCTGGTGTGCCACCAGTCCCCGAAGACGGACCGAATGAACCCGTATACCGGCGGGGCCCTCGCTTCCGCGTGCGCCCGCGATGGTCTCGGTGCGGGTGGGGTCGGGCGTCCACTGCCCCGACGCCTCGGCCATGCGTTCGACCGTTCGCATGGCCGTTCCCGATGGTGAGTCGATCTTGTTCTCGTGATGGAGTTCGATCACCTCGGCCGACTCGAACCAGGGGGCAGCAAGCTCGGCGAAACGCATCATCAACACCGCTCCGATCGCGAAGTTCGGTGCGAGGAGGGCGTTCGAGGTGTGGAACGCCTCCCGCAGGGAAACGATGTCGGATTCGGAGAACCCCGTGGTGCCAACCACGCAATGGATGCCGGCATCCGCCAGCGCGGGCAGGTTCTCCATGCTTGCGGCATGGGTCGTGAAGTCGACCACGACCTGGGCGTCGCTCCGTGCCATCGAATCGATCGAGGATTCCACGGACACATCTACGTCGACACCCGTCGCGTCCCGCAGATCACAGGGAGCGGCGGCGGGGTCAACTGCCGCCACGAGTTCGAGGTCTGCATCTGCATGCACTGCGCGGCAGACCTCGGCGCCCATGCGACCGGTTGCTCCGAGAACTCCAACGGTGATTGCGCCCATGGCCGAAGCTTAGGAGCCCTCTTCGGTCGTGAGTGCGTGTGCGACGCGCTCCAGGCCCACGACCCGGGAACCCTTCACGAGTACTGCGGTGCCCTCCATGTTGTGACCTGCGGATTCAAGCGCAGAGACGGCCGCTTCTGGATCTGTGAGCGGCTCTGCGCCGTAGAGGTCGGTGCCGACTGCCAGCACCTCTATGCCGAGTTGAGCCGCGAGCGCCGCGACCGCGGCGTGTTCGGATGCTTCACGATCGCCCAGCTCGGCCATCGTGCCGAGAACAGCCACCCGATGGCCGGCGGGCAGCGCCGCCAGTGACTTCAGGGCGGCGGCCATCGAAGCCGGCCCTGCGTTGTAGGAGTCGTTCAACACCACCACGCCGCTTGGGCCCCGCGAGAGCTCCATGCGCCAGGGCGAGGGAATCGGCTCGGCGAGCCCGGCGGCCACTTCCGCGTGGGTCAGTTCGGCATGGAGCCCGACGGTCGCCGCTGCCAGGGCGTTGCCCACGTTGTGGAGTCCGCGGGCAGCCAGGGTGACATCGACGGACCCCCATGGGCTCTCGAGGGTGAAGCTCGGATGCAGCTCATCATCGATGCGCATGTTCGTGGCGATCACATCCGCCGAGGGCGCGCTGGTCGGCTCCGACACCGCGAAGGTGAGCACCGAGGCCCGGGTGTGTCCAGCCATCGCCGCAACCCTCGGATCCGCCGCATTCAGAACCGCCAACCCGTTGGGCGGAAGGCTCTCGATCAGTTCCCGCTTCGCCACCGCGATCTGATCCTCGGTGCCCATGTGTTGGGTGTGTACCGCCTGTACGGCCGTCACCACCCCCACGGTCGGCTGGGCCATGGAGCAGAGCTGACTGATGTGCCCGTGGCCGCGTGCTCCCATCTCCACCACCACCGCCTCGGTGTCAGCGGGCGCGTTCGCCAACGTGATCGGCACGCCCAGCTCGTTGTTGAACGACTTCTCCGACGTCGCCGTGGAAAGGCGCTGTGAGAGAACCGCTCCCAGAAGGTCCTTGGTGGTGGTCTTGCCCACCGACCCGGTCACGCCGACCACGAAGTCCGGCAGCCGCCTGCGGGCGATACGGGCGATCCTCACCAGCGCCTCGGGCACGTCTCGCACGACGATGGCCCAGCCATCGTCTACCCCATGGTCGACCAGAACTGCGCCAGCACCGGCGTCGCGGGCCGATCGAACGAATTCGTGTCCGTCGCGTTCGTCGGACACGGCTGCGAACAACTGGCCTCCGAGCAGGGTGCGGGAGTCGATGGACAGACCGGAGACGACCGGGGCCGCGCCGGATCGACCTGCGACTGACGCGCCGGGACCCGCAAGTTCACCACCGAGGTCGCGGGCAAGCTTCTCGCAGTCGAAGTCCATCGACCGGATTCTCACACGCGGGCGACTCCCGGACGGGAATGTCGCCACACACATGATCGAGTAAATGCGGGAGCCTCCGGCCTCTTAGACTCATCGCCCATGGCAGCACCGGCTCAGAGGATCCGCCTGGTGGTCCTCTTTGGCGGACGATCAGCGGAGCACGACATCAGCTGCATTTCCGCCGGCCATGTGATCGATGCGATCTCGGCGGAGCGCTACGAGGTACTCGCCGTTGGAATCACCCGCGACGGGAGCTTCGTCCGCGTTGATCCGCCGGCCGACGGTGCGGCCGGCGAGCTGGACACCACCGGCGAACCGGTTGACCCGTTCTCCATGTTGGAAACGGCCTCCATGGAGGCTGTTTCCGGCGCACGGCCGACTGTCGTGCTGCCCATCCTGCATGGACCCAACGGCGAGGACGGGACCGTCCAGGGCCTGCTCGAGGTGGCGGGGGTGCCCTACGTGGGTGCCGGGGTCCTGGGTTCTGCGGTGTCGATGGACAAGGCGATGGCCAAGACGGTCATGGC
>JBPCTP010000311.1:0-2884 GCA_051011615.1 Microthrixaceae bacterium
GCGAGCAACTCCTCCTGAACCTCATCTGCGACCAAGGAGCCGACCCCCACGACTACGCCCGACTCGCAGCACCTGTCTGGGAAACAGTCCTCTTCGGACTCGACTGAGCCGGCCGGGGGGCCGACAACGGTGTCAATGGGCCCGATCCGACGCCGGGCACTCGCCATCAGATCGCCAAAGGTGATTGCAGATCGCCATAGGTGATTGCCGCACCGGCCGGCGTCACCTATGTGCCGAACGGTGACACGCATACCCGGCGATAGGGGGAAGGGGCCAGAACGGTACGGGTCGTTGCGGTTGTCATCCCGGGTGGGTTCCGCCACTCAGACAGAACTCGTTTCTCTCCGGATCCTGAGACACGACGTTGCGGCGGGAGACCGCAATGTGTTCTGGGAACTCCTCCTCCCGGGCAATCGAGGGACCAAGACCAGTGAGCCGCTCGATCTCCCGGTCGGGCTCGAGGAGGGTGCCAGCGCTCATGCCGACGTCACGACGGTTCTTTACCGCCTTGGCGTCCGGGACGCGCGCGAACTCCAGATACATGGAGTCGTCGATCGGGCCGCACTCCGCCCCGTTGCCGCCGGTGGCGACCGCCACACCACCCCAGCGGAGCGCCTCGTTCCAGAACCTCGCAACCAGTTCGGGCTCAAGGCAGTCGACGGTGACGCACACCAGTTCAACCGGCACATCGTGCCACCCCCGGCCGACTCAGCGAACCGATCGCCCGCTACCCGGCGATGTGTGACAGCCCCAGCTACGGGTTCGGGACGTATCCGGCGCTTGATCGTGCGATCCTGGGCGGTCTGGCCGCGGGCGGATCGTGGTGCGTGGTGAGCTTTGCTGCTTCGCGCAGGAGCTATGAGACGGTTTATGCTCCGGTCCAATGCAACAACACGAGGCTTCCCCGGCGCGAGTGCGGCCCGGTCTGATCCCAGCATTGATTGTGTTCGCGATCTACCTCGTGAGCTACCGCGCCATCGGCGAACTCGTCGGCGGAGACGTGAAGTACACCGAACTCGCTGACAGCATCGACAACTTCCGTGACGGTGTCGCCATTCCCGTCGGGATCGCGGCGGTCATCGTCGCGGCGATGACGTCGTACCTGGGCTGGTGGCGTCCTGTCCTGTTCGAGGCCCGCACCGCACCGACCTGGCTGATCGTGTGGCCGGTGCTCTCCATCGCCGTGATGATCGGCAACATCGCCGGCGACGCCGACCAGTGGGACGCCGACTTCCTGGCGATGCTGCTGGTCGGGTTCGCATTCGTCGGTTTCACCGAGGAACTCGCGACCCGTGGCGTTCTCTTGACCGGAGCCCGCGGTCAGTACCGCGAGGTCTGGGCATGGCTGATCTCCACCGGCTGCTTCGGAGCGATGCACAGCCTGAACGCACTCGATGGGCAGGACGTCGGCGCGACCGCCAACCAGGTTGTGGTCACGTTCGGCATCGGGACACTGTTCTACTTCGCTCGGCGGATCACTGGCACGCTGTTCGTATCGATGGCGCTTCACATGCTGTACGACGCAGCCCTGACGATCCACGGCGGGCCCGGAGCCGAATTCAGCACCGACGTCGGCACCCCGGCGTGGGGTCCTTACGTCTTCATGGTCTCCGGAGCGATCTTCCTGCTCGTCGCTCTGATCACGCGTTCGCTACGCCGCGAGAACCCCGGGCCGGAGATCGAGCCTCTGATGGCCAGCGCTACAGCGCAGTCCGCCTAGATGATTGGTTCCAAGCGGTGTCGGTGGTCGTAGGCGAGGAGTGATCGTGCGGGGCCGGTGGCGCCGCTGGTTTCGTTGTGCCAGATCGCTGCGGTCAATGCGAGCACTCGCTGCAGCGCTCGAGCAGCGACTCCGGTGCGTGTTCGGCCGCCGTGTCGCTCGAGGTCGAGTTGGGCTTTGAAGGTCTGGTTGACGGACTCGATGATTTGTCGAAACGCTCTGAGGAAGCGTCGATCGCCTCGTGGTTTCTCCGACTTCAGGTTCGGCCGGATGAGCGTGATTCCGATGTCGTTGAGTTCGGTCTCGAAACTGGCTCGCCGGTAGCCCTTGTCCGAGATCAGCGTGGTGCCTTCGGTGGCCAGCGAACGCGATCATGTCGAGACAGGTGTCGCGTTCGTCGGCCTTGGCGCCGGTCAACGCGAACGCCAACGGCAGGCCGCTGGTCGTCGCGATCAGGTGCAGGCGCAGTCCCCAGAAGAACCGTGAGTGCGAAGCGCAGTAGCCGTATTCAGCGAACCCGGCCAGGTTCGAGCGTTTCGACGTCTCTCGGCTTCGGCCGCATTCGACCGGTGTGGAGTCAACCAGCCACAGATCGTCGGTGACCGACGGGCACGCTCGGGTGAGCGTGGCGATGACATGGTGAAACAACTCACCCGCGCTGCGGAGACGCTTGTTGTAGCCAGGCCGGTCCGGGACATACGGGAACCACGGACTCAGGTGGGCTTGGGCGTGGCGGATGAAGCGGGCTTCGGACGTGAACCCGAGCAGTGCTTGGATCACCGCCAATGTGATCAGTTCGGCGTCGGTGAGCTTCGGGGCGATCCCGACGACCGGCCGCTCGGGCGCCCACTGTGGGTGTTCGAGGAGGAGGTCGTCGATGGTGACGTAGAGTCGGGTCGCGAGGGTGTCCAGGTCAGGGTTCATTCGCTGTGTCCTTCCGGATCAGGGTTTGTGTACGCCCCCTGATCTTGGACACCCTCCACAGTCGCCTGGTGGATCATCGCGCTGAGCGCGCGAACCCCTTGGAACTACTCGTCTAGGCCCAATACCGTCCAGTTAGATGGGTTGGAGGTGGATGGTTGGTGGCCGGTTGTCGGGTTGCGGCCAGTTCAGGTGGCGTTTTCGTTTGACGTGCCACTTTGGCATCTTGCGTTTGATGAGCCG
>JBPCTP010000312.1:0-2668 GCA_051011615.1 Microthrixaceae bacterium
GCGCGTCGAGCGTTCTGGGGAGGGGATTGACGATCAGGTCCGAACCCCGGGACTGCGGTGAGACCTGGTAGGCGGGAATTTCGGGAAGCAGGCAGCTCACCCGTTCGGTCTGTCCTGTGTCGTCGAACACGCCGCCGCCACCGACAAGCATGAAGTCCTCGGCGCACGCCTCGGTGATCCGCTGCTTGTACTCGGTGAGCTTGGCGTCGCGCTCGACCGCGACGAGCTGACGGCCGTTGATGCCGCCTGCCTCGTTGCACCACTCCACGAACACCTCCGTGGAGTCGAAGAGTTCCTGGTTGAGTCCGGGGCGGCCCGTGAACCCGGCATCGGAGATCGTGCCCACCTGGATTTCGTCGTCGGTGACGCCCTGGGCGGTGGCTCCCGACGCATCACCGGGACCACACACCTCGCTCAGGTCGCCGAAGTCGCCGGCGGTTTCGCCCGACGCCGTGTCGGTGCTCTCTGTGTTCTCGGACTCCGATGAACCTGTCTCGACGTCATCCTCGGCCCGCGTGCACGCGCCGGTGATCAGCGCGGCGGACGCGAACACCGCCACGGCGGCGATGCCTCGCCTCCGCGCACCCTTTGACATGGTTCCCCTTGAATGTGACAACACACTGCACCCCCTGTGATGCGTTCGATCAACTGCTTTTCGAATTGGTTGGTCGCGACAGCCCTTGTGACCTACCGCTGGTCGTAGGAGATCTGCATCTCCTTGATGCCATTGATCAGGTTCGAATGAAGGCGCCGCGGAGGCGCTGCGAGCTCGATGTTCTCGATCGTGGCGAGCAGGTCGGTGAACAGCACCCGCAGAGACAGTCGTGCCAGGTTTGCTCCGAGACAGAAGTGCTCCCCGATGCCGAAGGACTGCTGGGGGTTCGGGGAGCGGTCGATGAGGAAGGAGTGCGGGTCGTCGAACACCGCTGGATCCCGATTCGATCCGGCGTACCACATCAGTACCTTGTCGCCCTTGGCCACCTGCTGTTCGCCGATCATGACATCCGCTGTGGCGGTCCGGCGGAAGTGGTGGATCGGCGGCTGCCACCGCAGCATCTCCTCTACCGCGCCCGGCATGAGCTCCGGATCGCTGACGAGTCGGTCCATTGCTTCGGGGTGGTCCAGCAGGGCCAGCAGTCCGTGCGACGTTGCGGTACGGGTCGTCTCGTTGCCTGCGACTATCAGGAATATGAAGAACAGCGTGTACTCCATGTCGGTCAGCTTTCGACCGTTCACCTCGGCTTCGAGCAACGCGCTGGTCAGGCTGTCCGACGGATTGGCCCGCTCGCGTGCCGCCATCTCGGTCGCATAGCCGAAGATCTCCGCCGATGCTTCCATCGAGGTCTCCGGGGTCGGCGCCACCTCGGGGTCCTGGTCGTCGATCAGGGCGTGGCTGAGTTCGTACAACCGATGGCGGTCCTGCTCCGGCACACCCATCAACTCGCTGATCGACCACATGGGAATGCGGGCTGCGACGTCGGCGACGAACTCACAACTGTTGCTGTCCCGCAGCTCCCCGATGACCCTCGCCGTCTCCGCCCTCAGGGAAGCGTCCAGCCCGGCGATCATTCTCGGTGTGAAGGCCTTGGCGACGATGGCCCGGAAGTCGCGGTGTTCCGGTGGATCCATGCCGATGATCACCATGCGCACCTGGTCGAGGCTCTCCGGCGGCGGATCGAGGCGCAGTGGACCTCCGACGAAGCTCGAGAACTCCCCGGGTGAGGCCGATACACGCACGACGTCCTCATGGCGGGTGATCGCCCAGAAGCCCGGGCCGTCAGACTCCTCGTGCCAGTGCACGGGGTCTTCTGCCCTCAGTGTGTCCAGCCACTCATGGGGTGCGCCCTGCTCCCACACCGAGGCGTCCGTGAGGTCGATCTTCTCGAGGTCGGTGTGTGTGGTCGTCATGACTTCACCTCCACGAGTGGAGTCGCCTCGACGAGGCGGCCGAACTTGTTCAGCATCCGCTGCAACATGAACGACATGACCGGGCCGCTGACCTTCGATGCCAGGCCGGAGTCGTCGCGGCCGGTGTCCATGGCCATGGTCCACTCGATGTAGCAGCGCCCACGGTCGAGGTCGGTGACGCGATAGTCCTCGGCGAAGGCGACGATACCTTCCCTGGTCGCCTCGTTGAACCGGAATGCCATTCGGGATCCGTGTTCGTAGGCGATGAACTCCTCGTAACCGATGAGACCGCCACGCATGTCGACCGTCCTGGTGGACCCGACCTCGATCGGAAACCCGGAGGTCCACTCGACCCCGGTGATGGGAAAGGCCCACTTGGTCCAGGCGTCGGCATCGAGCAGCACGCCGAACACCTGCTCGGGTGAGGCCTCGACATCGACCGTGGCCCGATGGCTGGTCGGCGCCGAGTCGAAGAAGTCGACCCCCACCTTCTCGCACTGGTATTTCATTGATGACTCCTTGTCGCATCGACTTCGTTCAGTACGACGGGCACGACGAAGGACTCGATCATCGCCCGCTCGGCCGCTTCGTCCTTGCCGGGCGTGGCAAGGATCGACACGATCGACCGCAGCAACCATTCACCGCGCCGCTCGATCTCTTCCCGCTCCCGTTGACTCGAGTCGCCGTCGTCGACGGTGCCGGCAGACATCGAACCGAGCAGCTCGGAGTTCTGCGCGACGCGCATGGGCACCCACATGTT
>JBPCTP010000313.1:0-7398 GCA_051011615.1 Microthrixaceae bacterium
CTCGGCAGCGATGCGCATGCCGATGATCCCGCCCCAGTCGTGCAGTACGAACGTCGGTGCAGCAAGTTGCAGCTGATCGAACAGCAGCGCACGGATCCACTCGACATGGCGGGCGACGGTGTAGTCGGACATGTCCGAGGGCTTGTCGGAGAGCCCCATTCCGACGAGGTCAGGTGCGATGGACCGAAAGCCGGCCGCGGATGCCGCCTTGATCTGTTCGCGCCACACATAGGACCACGAAGGGTTCCCATGCAGGAAGACGACCGGGTGGGCTTCCTGGCTTCCCTCGTCGACGACGTGGATCCGGATCTCCTGGCCGTCTCCTGATGGAACGGTCACGTAGCGGCGTCGGAAGTCATAGCCGGGAAGGCCATCCGCCGCGTCGTCGGGAGTCTGGAGGATCTGCATTGGGCTCCGATCAGGGTTGGGCTCTTCGGTCGTTGTCTGCGGGAATGGCCGGGGCGGCGCGCTCAACCCATTCTGAACCGGGGATTCGTCGCGGATTCCATGTCGCGGTTGCGCAATCGGTATCGGGTCTCGGTGATCGGATGGGTGATGATCCAGAAGTGGTTGCGCCGTATTGCGTAGACGACCTGACCGGCCACATCTGCGGGCGCCATCGCCTTGCTGCCCATGAAGCCCTCGATATTCTCGATGCGCACTGGGCGTGGGCGGGGCAGGCCCAGTTCTGCCGGGGCATTGCGCGTCGACTCGAAGATCTGCGTGTCGACGAGCTCGGGACACAACACCGACACACCCACACCGGTGCCATCGAGCTCCATCGCCAACGACTCGGACAATCCGACCACCGCGTACTTCGACGCGTGGTAGGAGCCGAGCATCGGGGTGCTGCAGAGGCCGGCCTCGGAGGACGTGTTGAGGATGTGACCCTCACCCTGTTCGACCATCAGCGGGCCGAACTCGCTGCAGCCGTAGGCCGCGCCGAGGACGTTCACACCGATGACCCACTGCCACTGCTCGGCCGATGTGTCGAGGTTCCTGGCACCGAGCGCGACCCCGGCGTTGTTGCACAGGACATGCACCGCACCGTGGTCGGAGACCGCTCTCTCGCGCAGGGCGCGGACCTGGGCGGGATCGGAGACATCACACTCGAAAGCCGACACCCGAGCTCCGTCGACCGCGAGGCGGTCGGCCTCGCTCTCGAGCTTGTCGGCCTCGATGTCGGCCATGACGACCGACATCCCCTCTGCGAGGAAGCGCTCGGTCAGGGCCAGTCCGATGCCCGACGCGGCGCCCGTCACCACCGCGTTTCTTCCGTCCAGTTCCACTTCGTCCTCCGTCAGTCGAGCGCGTGCGCGCGTGTTCAACGATGTGCGATCAGCACCGCGCTATGACCTCTTCGCCGTAGCGGGCCAAGTCCTCCGTCGGGTGCCCCCAGAAGAGGAATGACGGCAGCACCACCCGCTCGACGCCCAGCTCGGCGAGAGCCTCCACCTCCGCGAGCGCGCGTTCGCCGATGGCTCCGTTGCCCCCCGTGGTGAGTTCGATCCCGTCGGGGTCACGACCCTGGTCCTCGGCGGTCGATCGCACGATGTCGAACAGGTCGCGGAGCTGCTCATGGGTGCCCGAGGCCGGGAAGAATCCGTCGCCGAGTCGACCGGCACGGCGCGCAGCGACGGGCGAGTGCCCACCTATGTGGACCGGGATCTTCCCGCCAGCCGGCCTGGGACTCAGGATGCAGTCGCTGAACGACGTGAACTCGCCTTCGTAGCTGGCTGGCTCCTCGGCCCACAGCGCTCGCAGCGCTCCCAGCGCGTCATCGGTGCGGCGACCGCGTTCGGCGAAGGGGATCCCGATCGCCTCGAACTCCTCCTCCAGCCAGCCGGAGCCGACACCGAGCAGGAGTCGGCCGCCGGATAGGTGGTCGAGGGTGGCCAGTTCCTTAGCCAACACGACCGGGTTTCGCTGGGGAAGGACCAGGATTCCCGTCGCGAGCCGAAGGGTCGACGTGGCGGAGGCCAGGAAGGACAGCCAGACCAGGGGATCGGGCATCGGCGCGTTCTCCGGGCCCGGCATGCGGCCCGAGGGGTCGTAGGGGTAGGTGGACTGGTAGTCCGCGGGCACGACGACGTGCTCGACGGTCCACAGTGACTCGAAGCCGGCCGCCTCGGCCGCCCTTGCGAATTCGATCGCGCGGCCGGGCTCCGAGCACGGGCCGATGTTTGCGAATGCGATTGCGAACTTCACTGGCTCCTCCGGACCGAGGCCCAACCCGGGACGTTGTGGCAGGTTGTGCTGGCCGGGAACAGGGGCGACTGCACCCAGCCGCACGCACACTAGTTGGTGCGCATCATACTGGCAATTGTTAATGGCGGTGCTAGGGTCGACCCCGACCCAGCAGTGACACGGAAACGGCCCCTGTGCAGCCGTGACGCGCAACCGGTGTCCGGTCCGCACCGGATCACCCAGCCAGCCGAGGAGATGCAGCGATGAGCGAATCGAGCGGAACTGACGAGAGGCGGGTTGCGCTCGTCGCCAACACGAGCACATATGTCGGTCCGCCGATTGCCCGCGAACTTGCGCGACGGGGCCATGACCTCGTGATCGGCGATCCGGCAGACGGGTTGGTCGATGACCTGGAAGCCATGGGCGCAGAGGTCGAGGTCGTCGACAAGGCCTGGGACCTCAGCAAGGCGGGAACCGCCGAACGGCTCGTCGCCTCGGCGCTGGACCGCTTCGGCCGGCTCGACGCCGCAACCGCGTTCACCGGACAGATCATCGGTGGGATGTTCCTGGACTCGACCTCCGAGGAGCTGGCCAAGCTCGAGCGCGGCCTGATCGACGCTCCCTACAACTTCCTGAAGGCGGTTCTCCCCCCGATGGTCGACCGGCAGGCCGGTCAGGTGCTGGTGATCACGAGCTCCTCCGGGGCACGCACGATCGTCGGCGCTCCGCTCTACTCGGCACTACGCGCGGGCGCCACCCACCTGACCAAGAACGTGGCTCGGGAGATGGCACCCAAGGGTGTCCAGGTCAACGCCCTGGGCACCAACTTCATGGACTTCCCGGCCTTCCTCGAGGCCACGGGCGCCACCGATCCAGAGATTCGTTCGAAGGTCGAGTCGCACGTCCCGATGGGCCGGCTCGGCACCGTCGAGGAATGCGCGGCGCTGTGCTGTGCCTACCTGGACGGTACCTGCGGCTTCGTGACAGGCCAGTTCGTGGCCCACGACGGCGGCTGGTCGTAGAGCCCGACGGGTGCGGGAACGCGACCGTCCCTTGCCGACCTGGTCCATCACTCCCCGGCCCGGGGCTGCCATGTTTGCCCACCGCATGCCGAGACCGCCGCGGAAGGCAGCACGCGAACCGGGTGGGGCTCAGAACAGGACGCGCGTCGGGTCGCTCAGGGAACGGGCCACGTCATCCACGACCGGGTCCGCGATCAGCGCATAACGCGTGTCGTCGGTGACGTACGCGCGGCGCGCCAGTTCCTCAGCGACCTGAGGCGATACCAGGTCGTACCGGGCCTCGGCGAAGCTGCGGTCGTCACCGATCACGCGATCCTCGACCCAGAACCGGCCGATTCGGGTGGACTCCACTTCGGCGGCGAGGTCCTCTGCTGAGGCGTCACCGACCACCTGAAGCAGCAGGAGCTGACCGTCCCGAGCCCCGGAGACCTGCGGCGGCACCGGTGCGTCGTCCACCGGGAAACTGGCCAACACGATGGTGAAGTCCATCCCGGCTTCCTTGTGCTGTTCGTCCTTCTGGAAGTCGGAGTTCGAGCTCATCTCGACCAAGGCCATGCGGTCGCGGTACTGGGCTATGGCAACGCGGTCCCACTTCCAACCGTCGCCCACGAGGTGATGCACCACCGGCGCCAAGAGCACGATCCGCGACCCGACGGCGGCAAGGTGTTCGTGCGGGGCGTACCGGTTGTCCGCCTCGATCCCGCTCAGCGTGGACCCGCGCCCGTCGGAGTACTCCGCTTGCTCGCGGTACTTCATGAGGTTGAGAGCCCACATGGGGCCGCCCGGCTTGTCCCGCTGGAACCATGTGGCGATGTAGTCCTCGTTCAGCTGTCCGTACTGCGGCATGCGGTCACTTCCATTGTGTTGGTTCAACTGGCTATTGATGCGATAGGCGTCAGTGGCTCGTTTCGGCGGAGAGGCGCAGCATCTCGCGTGCCACCATCGGTGCTGCGTTCTGGTTCTGGCCTGTCACCAAGTTCCCGTCCACCACCCAGTGGTTGGCGAACGGGTCTCGGAAGCGCGTCTGGCTCTCGAAGTCGGCACCGAGTTTGCGAAGCTCGTCCTCTGGGTGCTGCGGCGTGCTGTCGATGCCGAGCTCCTGCACCTGCTTGTCGGTGACCGCGGTCACGTGCCGGCCGGTCACCAGCGGCGAGCCGTCAGCAGCCTTGGCCTTCACAAGTCCCAGAGGGCCGTGGCAGACACCTCCGATGACCCGCCCGAGGTCGTTGGCAGCCGTGATCTGGCGACCCAACTCCTCGGAGAAGCCGAGGTCGAAGGCGGCTCCCCAGCCGCCGGCGAGGTACACGATGTCGTAGTCGGCCATGTCAAGCTCGCCGACCGGCAGGGACTCGGTGACCTTCAGCCTGAAGTCCTCGTCCGCAAGGAATCGGTCGCATGCCTCGGTTCGCAGGACCGCCCGGAGCGACATCGGGTCCACGGGAACCACGCCACCGTCGGGACTGGCGACGTCGACAGTCATCCCGGCATCCTGGAAGGCGTAGTACGGCACCGTCAGCTCGCTGGCGAAGACCCCGGTGGGCTTTCCGACGTCGAGGACGGCGTGGTTGGTGGCTACCACCAACGCCCGCCGGCCCGTCGCATCGACATCGTTTCGCTCGGTGTCATCCGGGTGCATGCCGACACGCTGCAGGACCTTGCGAACCGCAAGCGCAGGTAGGGGTGGTTTCTTCACGGGAGGACCTCCGGTGGGAGTGCGCGCGGCGTAGGGCCACGGCTGGTTGCGATCAGGAATGGCGCGCGTACGTTCGGCCCGGAGCCGGTCCTTTAGGACCTCGAACACTGCCTCGGCGTCCGGGTCGTCACACCGGTTGCAGATCTCGATGGGGTCGGCGTCCAGGTCGTACAGCTCCCACTGATCAGGCAGGGGTGTCGAGCGGTACAGATCGCCGCCCTGCCCGGTTCCCGCCAGGTGGCGCACCCCTGGATCGGTCCAGGTGGCCGGATCATCGAAGCTGCGAACGATCTTCCAGAGGTGCCCCGCGCCCTGGTCGGCATCCGCGGTGTCGACCCTGCTCACGATGCTCTCGAAGTTCGCCGCCACGTGTGCCGGCACCTGGATCCGCAGCGGGGGCGGCTGCGAATCGACCAGGCCGATCCGCCTGGCAATCCCGCTGGCCCCCGAGTCACCCTCGGGCATGTTGTCCCGTGTGATCGCATAGACCGAGCGCGAGGTATCGGGCGCGGCACCGTCGACCACGGCCATGAGGTCGCGGCCCGGCAGCTCGTGCAACTCGCTGAATGCACCAGCCAGTTCCTGCTCGGCCTCGGCACGGTCGATGTCCGCGGCGGCGAGCAGGGTGGGAACCAGGTCGACGTGGGAGGTGGGCGCCCCGTCGACAGCGCGCGAGGTGGTCGTCGCCTCGCCGACCCGGGCGATAACGAACGGAACGCGTGTGGCCTCGTCGTAGAGGTTGAACCACTTCTGGTGCAGTCCTCCGTGTGCGCCCAGCAGCTCACCGTGGTCGGAGGTGCGTACAAGCACCGCCTCGCCGGAGCCGCCGTCGGTGACCGTTCGCCGGACCCGCTCGAGGGGCCCATCGGCACAGAGGTGGAGTCGGTAGTAGAGGTTGCGGTACTCCTGGGCATGGTCGCGGTACGCCCGCTCCACGACGGGTGCAGGTCCATAGGTGGTGGGATACGCGGCTCGGTACGCGATCTGCGCGGCCGGCTTGGTGGCCAGGTCCTCGTCGTCGCTGGGTGAGGGAGGGACATCCGGGGGGTTGTCGGGATCTGATGCGAACGGGTTGTCGGGGCCGAGCCGACCGAGCCAGGCGGGTGTGTAGACGATGTCGTGCGGGTTGACGAAGCTGACGACGAGCAGGAAGGGGCGCAATGCGTCCACTTCCCCGGCACGCCGGCGTCTGTAGCGGTCCTCGAGCCAGGCCACTGCCCGGTCTGCGTAGATCGGGTCGCACACCAGCCCGGACTGCGACGGCTTGCCGCCGTGGGGCTCAGGTCCGACCCAACCGGAGAACCCGAACTCGTCGAGCCTGTCGGCATCGAGGTAGGCCTGCACTGCCGTGGGGTCGACCACGCCGTGGTCGTCGTGGGTCGCGAGCCCGTCGCCGGTCGCCGGGTCTGTCAGGTCGGCATGGGTCATGTGCCACTTGCCGACATAGTGGGTGTCGTAGCCGCCGGCTCGGAACCAGTGCCCGAGTGTCGGCACCTCGTCCGGTCGCAGCCAGCGCATCCTCGAGTCGTCCTGCATCTTTCCCAGGCCATTGGTCTGGGTGACTCCGTGGACGTCGGGATACTGGCCGGTGAACAGCGTGGGGCGGCTGGGCACGCACGCGAGAGAGCCCGTGTAGTGCCGGCGGAACGACGCACCGTTGTCCTCGAACCACTGGGCGCCGGCCAGCTTCTGGCGCCGCCAATCCCCGACGGGGGTCGACTCGTAAGGCGGCGCGGCCCGCTCCTGGTCCATCATCAGTACGACGACGTCTGGGCGGCTCGTCACGACGGGACCTCCTCGAGATGTGCCTTCAGACCGGCAAGCATCTGCCGCGAAGCCCGCGCCATCACGCGACTAGCCAAGCGGGCGACAACCTTCTGTGGCGGACGGGCACCGGCGTCGATCCGGCTGGTGAGGATAACCCTGGTCGAACCGTTGTGGCCCACGATCTCCCAGCTGTTCGTGACCGACCTGAGAACAGGGGGTAGTCCTTCGACTCTGTACGCGAGTCGGTGGCCCGGATCCCATTCGACGACGCGCTCGAGGAGCGCATTGCGACCGACCTGGACCCGCCGCACCGCACCAACACCGTTCTCCTGCTCGGTCGTGAGACACGAGTGGGCCACGTTCGGTGCCCAGCGACTGATGGCACCGAAGTCCGCCAGGACCTCCCACACCACGTCCGACGGACGTGCCACCTCGGACCGCTCAACGATCTCGACCACACCATCACCCTAACTTATGCGTGCACTACTGGCATATTTGGACCTGGCAACGGTACTGTCGCCGCCATGATGTTCGAAGTCAGCCGTCAGGATCTCCGCCAGACCCGCACGATCCCCACCCCGAAGGCCATTCTCGCAGACGGGCAGATCCGGCTCTCGGTCGAGCGGTTCGCGCTCACGAGCAACAACATCACCTATGCCGTGGCCGGTGACATGCTCGACTACTGGGGGTTCTTCCCCGCAGAGGCCCCATGGGGTCGAATCCCGGCCA
>JBPCTP010000314.1:0-6266 GCA_051011615.1 Microthrixaceae bacterium
ATCCTCGAGTTCTACAAGCTCAGCCTGAGCGCCGACGTGCAGTGGTGGATCTTCCTGGCGTTCTTCCTCGGCTTCGCCATCAAGGTACCGATGTTCCCGTTCCACACCTGGCTGCCCGACGCTCACACCCAGGCGCCCACCCAGGGCTCGGTCATCCTGGCCGCCGTGCTCCTCAAGCTCGGCACCTATGGCTTCATCCGCATCGCGATCCCGATGCTGCCCGAAGCCGCTGAAGCCTGGGCCCCAGTCATCGGCCTCCTCGCCGTCATCGGCATCATCTATGGCGCCCTCGGCTGTCTGGCCCAGACCGACATGAAGCGCCTGATCGCCTTCTCCTCGGTGGCGCACATGGGCTTCGTGATGCTCGGCATTGCCACGCTCACCGACTTCGGCATCAACGCCGCCATCTTCGGCATGGTCGCCCACGGCCTGATCACCGGCATGCTCTTCTTCATCGCCGGCTCGGTCAAGGAGCGGTACCACACCCTGGAGATCAAGCGCCTGGGTGGCATGCTGCTCCAGGCACCCCGGTTGGGCTGGATCATGGGCTTCTGTGTGATGGCATCGCTCGGTCTGCCCGGCCTGGCCGGATTCTGGGGTGAGTTCCCGGCCATCCTGGCGGCCTACCAACCGGCGCCGATGCTCAACGAGGCACTGTTCCGCACCCTGATGGTCATAGCCGCTCTCGGCACCGTGCTCGCCGCTGGCTACCTCCTCTGGCTGCTCCAGCGATCGGCGATGGGCACACCGAGCGAAGAGTTCGCCGACGATCCCGAGATCACCGACGTGAAGACCACCGAGTGGATCGCGTGGGTGCCTCTTCTCATCCTCATCGTGGTGCTCGGTTTCCTGCCCAGCCTCATCTTCGACATCACCAACCCGGCTGCCAGCATCGTGGCCGCCGCAGCCCAGGGAGCCTGATCGCCCGTGTCGGCGCTGCTACCAACTCTGCTGAGCGTGGAGTCCGTACCGTTCGTGAAACCGAACATGGACTACTACGCGCTCGCGCCCGAGTTGATCCTGGTCGGCACGATCATCGTTCTCGCACTGCTCGACTCCATCAAGTTGGACCGTGCCCGCGCCGCAATGCCGGCCATCGCAGGGCTCGGGTTCCTGGCAGCCATCATCCCGGTCGTCACCCTCGCGGTGGACGGCACCACCCGGGTGTTGCTGGACGGCTCCTATGTGGTGGATTCCCTGTCGCTGGTGCTCAAGGCAATGTTCATCGTCTCGGCGTACATCGTGGTGCTGCTCTCGACGAACTACATGGCCGAGGGTGACTACTGGGAGTCCGAGTACTACCTGCTGCTGATCTGTTCGGTGCTGGGCATGACCGTCATGGCATCCAGCCGTGACCTGATCGGCATCTTCGTCGCTCTCGAGTTGCTCTCGATCCCCGCCTACATGCTCGCCGCCTGGCGCAAGGGTGATGAGAAATCCAACGAAGCCGGGCTGAAGTACTACCTGATGGGTGTGTTCGCCTCGGCGATCCTGCTCTATGGCCTCTCGCTCGCCTATGGCCTGGGTGGCAGCACCCAACTGACCGAAGTCGGCCTCAACATCGCCCGCCTGGGCACTGACGGCGTGCCGGTGGTGACCCTCGCACTTCTGTTCGTGATCATCGGGTTCGCCTTCAAGGTCTCGGCGGTGCCGTTCCACGTGTGGGCACCGGACACCTACGAGGGTGCACCCACACCGGTCACTGCCTTTCTTGCGGTCGCGTCGAAGGCCGCCGGTTTCGTCGCGCTGATCATGATCACCTACTTCGCATTCATCGTGCGATCAGACGTGATCGAGCCGGCGTTCTTCATCCTGTCGGTGGCGTCGATGACGGTGGGCAACCTGATAGCGCTGCGCCAGACGAACGTGATCCGCATGCTCGCCTATTCGGGAATCGCACAGGCAGGTTTCATGTTGGCGCCGTTCGCCGTCGCCGGATCGGACCCACTCGTGGCGCTCCAGGCGACGGTCAACTACCTGGTGATCTACGCAGCAATGAACCTCGGGGCCTTCGCTGTGATCATCGCGATCACCCGCAAGACCCGCTCTGCGGAGATAGAGGATCTCAACGGATTGTTCCGTTACATGCCTGGGTTGACCGTGGCTTTCACGCTGTTCCTGGCGTCCCTGATCGGCATACCGCCCCTCGGCGGTTGGTGGGCCAAGTTCGGTGTCTTCGCTTCGTTGGTGGAGGCCGACACAGGCCTGGGTTGGGCACTCGCGATCATCATGGCGGTCAACACCGCGATCGCTGCGTACTACTACCTGAAGGTCGTCGGAGCCATGTGGTTCAACGATGTGCCGGAGGTGGACACCAGCCCGGTCGCCACCCCTGTGTCGCTGAGCTTCGCCGTCGGGGTGACCCTGATCCTGACTCTGGTGTTCGGAATCGTTCCAACGGTTCTCAACGACATCACGACCTTCACACCTGTCGCCTTCGGCGGGTAGGTCCGCGCCCAGGTGGTCGAGGAGTCCGAATCCTCGGAGCTTCCGGCCGCACTGTCCGAGGCCTTTGGACACCTGAGTCGTCTGCGTTTCGACGAGTTCATGGAACTCGCCCTGTACGCGCCCGCATCGGGATTCTTCGCTACGGCTGGCCAGGCGGGTCGCCGCGGGGGTGACTTCATAACGAGCCCCGAGGTGGGGCCGCTCTTCGGCGCTGTCGTGGCGCAGCGGCTGGACCGGCTCTGGGACCACCTGGAGCAACCGGAGCGCTTCACCGTGGTCGAGGCTGGTGCAGGTCGCGGAGCGCTCGCGCTGGCGGTCCGAGCAGCTGCGCCGCGTTGTGCACACGCGATGCAGTGGGTTTTGGTGGAGCGATCTGCGACCCTGCGTGCCGCCCAGAACGAGCACCTGGAGATCTGCGACGGCGACCCGACCGGCACAGGCCCGTGGTTCTCGTCGTCGACTGACCTGCCGGCAGCACCCTTCACCGGTGCGGTGATTGCCAACGAGCTGCTGGACAACATCCCGTTCCGGCTGATGGTCCGTGATTCGCGGTGGACCGAAGTGTGTGTGGAGCGCACGGCCGATGGCCTTGCGGAGGTGTTCGTGAGTTGTGAGAAGCCCCTCGCCGATCGACTCTCGAAGCTCGCTCCCGATGCCCGCTCGGGATCCAGGGTTCCCTGGCAGGGTGCCGCAGCCACGTTTGTCACGCGTGCGCAATCGCTCGTGGAGCGGGGAATGGTGCTGGTCTTCGATTATGGGCGCAGCACAACAGAGCTCACCCAACTCGACCAGCCCCAGTGGCTGCGCACCTACAGGTCGCACGAGCGTGGTGGCGACCCCTATGACTCACCCGGCACGCGGGACATCACCGCTGACGTCGCGATCGACCAACTTCCACAGGCAGACTGGATCGGCACGCAGGCCGAATGGCTCGTCGCCAACGGCATCGATCAGCTTGTGGAGTCGGCCCAGGTGGCGTGGTCAGAGCAGGCGGCCGACGGTGGGTTGGATGCGGTTCGAGCGCGCTCGGTGCCCCTGGAAGCGGATGCCCTGACCGACCCCTCCGGTCTTGGTGGGTTCGTCGCGCTGGAATGGAAGCAAGGCTGATTCGGGAGAGTCCGTGGCGAGGTCGGGGTATTGTCGCTGCCGGTCACAACCAAAGGGGGCATGCGAATGTCGCAGGACGAATCAGCGACCATCGAGGACCGGTACCACGAGGAACGTACGTTTCCGCCGCCGGTCGAGTTCGCTGCGAACGCACGCTACAACGACCCTTCGATCTACGAAACAGCGGACGCCGACTTCGAGCGTTTCTGGGCCGACGCCGCCAACGAGTTGCTCGATTGGGACGAGCCTTTCCACACGACGCTCGAGTGGGATCTCCCGTTTGCCAAGTGGTTCGTCGGCGGCAAGCTGAACGTCACACACAACTGCCTGGACCGCCACGTGGACGCTGGCCGTGGCGACAGGGTGGCGTACCACTTCGAGGGCGAGCCGGGCGACCGGCGCAGCATCACCTACGCAGAACTGCTCGACGAGGTGATGGGCTTCACCCTGGCGCTCAAGCGGCTCGGGGTCGAGCCCGGCGACCGGGTGTGCATCTACATGCCGATGATTCCCGAGACGATCGTGGCAATGCTCGGGTGTGCACGACTCGGTGCTGCCCACAGCGTCGTGTTCGGCGGGTTCAGCCCCGATTCGCTGATCGACCGGATCAACGATGCCGGGGCACGGGTCGTGGTGACCGCCGATGGCGGATACCGCCGCGGTGCACCGTCGATGTTGAAGCCCAACGTGGATGCGGCGTTGCCGAAGTGTCCGACCGTTCAATCCGTCGTAGTGGTGGACCGCTGTGGTGGCGATGTCGACATGGTCGACGGTCGAGACCACTGGTGGGACGACGCCGTCGAGCTGGCCCGCTCAGAGCTGGGTACGCACTGCCCGGCCGAACCGTTCGACTCCGAGCAGCTCCTCTACCTGCTCTACACCTCCGGAACCACCGCCAAGCCCAAGGGCATCATGCACACCTCGGGTGGCTACCTCACCCAGGTCACCTGGACCCACAAGGCCGTGTTCGACCTGCGCCCCGACGAGGATGTCTACTGGTGTGCGGCCGATGTCGGCTGGGTGACCGGTCACAGCTACATCGTCTACGGGCCGCTGGCGAACGGTGCGACGTCGGTGATCTACGAGGGCACGCCAGACACGCCGCCCGAGGACGACCGCGTCGGCGACCGGTCGAACTGGCCGAAAGACCGTCTCTGGAGCATCATCGAGCGTTACGGAGTGACGCAGCTGTACACGGCCCCCACAGCCATCCGCACCTTCATGAAGTGGGGTGAGTCCGAGCCTCAGAAGCGGGACCTCTCCAGCCTGCGGGTGCTGGGCACTGTGGGCGAGCCCATCAACCCCGAGGCGTGGATGTGGTACCACGAGTTCATCGGGGGTGGTCGTTGCCCGATCGTGGACACCTGGTGGCAGACCGAAACGGGCGGCCACATGCTCACGCCACTGCCGGGCATCACCACCACGAAGCCGGGTTCTGCATGTCGACCGTTGCCGGGGATCGGTGCCGAGCTCGTCGACGACCACGGAGAAGTGGTCGAACACGGTGGCGGTTACCTCACACTCACCCGGCCCTGGCCGGGAATGCTGCGCGGCATCTGGGGGGACCCGGAGCGCTACCACGAGACCTACTGGTCGCGATTCGAGGGTCGCTACTTCGCGGGCGACGGCGCCAAGATCGACGAGGACGGCTACTTCTGGGTGCTGGGACGCGTCGACGACGTCATGAATATCTCGGGTCACAGGATCTCCACAGCCGAGGTCGAGTCCGCGTTGGTCGACCATCCAGCGGTTGCCGAAGCCGCAGTGGTGGGAGCCACCGACGAAACCACAGGCCAGGCCGTGGTCGGCTACGTGATCCTGCGTCGTGGCTTCGAGGGTTCCGAAGAGCTGCGCGAGGAGATTCGCGGTCACGTCGGCACGAAGCTCGGAGCGATCGCGCGTCCCCGGGCGGTGATCGTGGTGCCGGATCTTCCCAAGACCCGCTCGGGCAAGATCATGCGGCGCCTCTTGCGCGACGTCGTGGAGGGCCGCGAACTCGGCGACACCACAACGCTTGCCGATTCCACGGTCGTCGAGGCGATCCGCGACCGCGCCGCGGATTCCCCCGAGGAATAGCACGCCGAACGTGAACCCGTTCTGGTGGGTGCTGATCGCACTCGTGGTCGTCGTACTGGGCTTGGTCATCCACGATCTCTTCCAGCGTCAGAAGGCCATCCTGCGCAACTTCCCGGTGCTCGGGCACTTCCGCTACTGGCTCGAGGGTGTCGGCCCGGAGCTACGGCAGTACATCGTCACCTCCAACAACGAGGAGCGACCCTTCAGTCGCGACGAGCGACGTTGGATCTACTCCTCCGCCAAGGGTCAGGACAACACATTCGGCTTCGGCTCCGACGCACAGATGGAGCGCACGCCGGGGTACCTGGTGGTCCGACAGCGGACGTTTCCGATCGAGACACTTCCGGGCGAACCCACCGCTCCCGATGAGGCGTTCCTAGTGCCGTGCGCCAAGGTGTGGGGAGACGGCCACGGGCGCGCGAAGGCGTTCCGCCCGGACTCGATCGTCTACGTGTCCGCAATGAGCTTCGGCGCGCTGTCGGGCAATGCCATCGAGGCCCTCAACCGGGGCGCCGCTTCGGCACACTGCCTCCACAACACCGGCGAGGGCGGAATCTCGCCCCACCACCTCCATGGCGGCGACCTCGTGTTCCAGATGGGCACCGCCTATTTCGGTTGCCGGGATGAGCGTGGAC
>JBPCTP010000315.1:0-7404 GCA_051011615.1 Microthrixaceae bacterium
GGCGACACCTGACTTCCGATCGCAGGCTCCTGGTGATAACGGACAGCTACCCCTTCGGTGGTTCAGCCCCGTTCATCGCGGCCGAACTACAGCAACTGTCCGAAAGATTCGCAAGCGTGGAGGTAGCTCCTACGCACCCTCGGGGTGCGCGAGCCGATCTTCCCGACGGTGCCGGACTTGACCTGGGCCTCTCGGCTCGAATCGCATCGAGGACCCGGTGCCTCGCCAACAGCATTCTGCGCTCGGGTCGCGGACTGCTGCGTGCAGATCTTGCTGAACTTGCAAGGAGCAACGTCGATCGTTCGCCCCGGGCCCTGTACGAATCTGCCCTCTGGGCAGGCCAGGCTGCTGGAGCCGTCGACTGGTTCACCAATCGTGGTGGGGCCCAACCGGATCTCGTCTACAGCTACTGGTTCAGTGCACCAATTTCGGGCCTGTCCATGGCGGTCCCAACGATCCCGATGGCCACCAGGGCTCACCGTGGTGATCTCTACGAGGAAGCGAGCTCGAGTTCCCGATTGCCGTTGCGCGCCGGAGCGATGGAAGAGGTCGACCTGGTGGCCGCCGTGTCCCAACACGGGGTGGAGTACCTGGCGAATCGATATCCGAGTGCGGGTGCGGACATCGCTCTTGAGCGGCTGGGAGTCTCCGAGGCGAGCGGTCTGAATCAACCGCCCAGCTCTCTGGTCGTGGTGAGCTGTTCGATGGTCAAGCCGGTCAAGCGGCTGGACCGGCTGGTCAGTGCCCTTGCTTGTCTCCCGCCATCGGTCGCATCGAACGCGAGATGGGTCCACTTCGGCGACGGACCATCCATGGATCAGCTACAGGCCGGCGCAACCGGGCTGAGGAAGTTGGGTCTCAAGGTTGAGCTACGTGGCTTCGTGGACAATACGACCGTTCGAGACGCTTTCGCTTCGGATCCCTTCAGCGTGTTCGTCAACACCAGCGACTCGGAGGGAGTCCCCGTGTCGATCATGGAGGCGCTGTCGGCCGGAATCCCGGTGGTGGCGACCGACGTCGGTGGTACCTCGGAAATCGTGGATGACTCTGTGGGGCGAGTTTTGGGCGAACCCGATGACGCCGCTGAGTTGGCGCGGGCGATCGAGCAGGTCGCGAAGAAGTTCGACCACACCGAAGCACGGCAGGTCGTTGTCGATCGCTGGGCAGAGCGCTGCTCGGCGGAGCGCAACTACACGTCCTTTGCCGACATGCTCCACCGCATGGCCGAGGGCGATCCGCCTGGGCAGGTCAGGGCCTGAGGCTCAGGTAGTCGCGCCCCGCCTCTATCCAGAGGGTGGCATCCAGGAACGCACGTCCATCGACAACGGTTTCCACCCCGGGTAGGTCCGAGGGTTCGAGGTCGCGATACTCGTCGTGGTCCGTGTGCAGTACCAGTGCCTCCCATTGCTCGCCGGGTTCGGCAGGCTCGAAACCCTCGGCAGACAGCTCGTCGGCGCTGAACAGTGGATCGTGCACGCCGACCACGGCGCCCCTTGCCCGGAGTTCCTCCACGAGTGAATAGGTGCCCGAAAACGCGGGTTCCTTCACACCTCCCCGGTAGGCCAGGCCGAGAACGAGCACCCGGGTGCCGTCGAGGGATCCGCCACGAGCCAGTCTGAGCATCTCCGCGAACTCCCCGGGCATCGAATCATTCGTCTCTCGTGATGCCTTCGGAAGACGCGCATCGGGATCGTTGCTGAGGTAGAGGCGCGGGTAAACGGGTATGCAGTGCCCGCCGACAGAGATGCCGGGTTGGTGGATATGTGAGAAGGGCTGGCTGTTGGCCGCCTCGATAACCGAGAACACGTCCATGTCGTTGCGTCGGGCATAGATGGCGAACTCGTTGGCAAGGCCGATGTTCACATCCCGGTACGTGGTCTCCGCCAACTTGACCAATTCCGCTGCTTCGGCGCTGCCCACATCCCACACGCCGTTGGGCCGTGAGAGGTCGTCGCGGTCGTCGAAGCTCAGCACGGACTGGTAGAAGTCCTCTGCGCGGCGGGCGGACTCCCCGTTGATGCCGCCGATGATCTTCGGGTACTTGCGGAGGTCGGCGAAAATCCGGCCGCTGTACACCCGCTCGGGTGAGAAGCAGACGAACAGGTCCTCGCCCGGAGTCAGGCCGGATAGTTCTGCCAGGCGGGGAGTGAACCGCTGGCGCGTGGTGTGTACCGGCAGCGTGGTTTCGAAGCTGACCAAGGTGCCGGGCCGCAGTCCGCGTCCGATCGCCTCAGCAGCGGCATCCATTGCGGTGAACTCGGGTCGGGCATCGCCATCCACGACCAAGGGCACCACGACGACGACGGCTTCGGATTCCGAGACAGCCGAGGTGGTGTCGGTGGTGGCGGTGAGGGAGCCGTCATCGATGACGCCGCGGAGCAGTTCGGCGAGGCCGCCCTCTCCGGGGAAGGGTTCGTCGCCCCGGTTGATGCAGTCGACCAGAGCGGGATTGATGTCGGCCCCCCGGACCCGATGGCCCATGGATGCGAACTGGACTGCCAGGGGCAGACCTATCTTGCCGAGCGCGACTACACAGATGTTCACGACCGTGGAATCTAGTGCCCGGCAGGTGGGCGGCCCGCAGAGTGCCGTGGCTCAGCGAGTCTTGCTGCGGACGGTTTCGAGCAACTGTCCTGGCATGTTCCTGAGAGCATTGAACTGCCGCCTTCTGGGAAGCAGGAACGGAGCGCACCGTGACTGACCCTCCTTTGCCAGATACCACCCGAGCATCAGGCTGACGCACAAGTATGCGACGACGGATGCAAAGGCTGCGCCCCAGACACCGATGAGCGGCACCAGGACCAGCACGGCTCCGATCGTTATGGCCAGCCCCAGGACCTGCGACACGAGCGGACCTCTCAGCCGGTGATCCGCACGGAGGATCTCCTGGGCGATCGAATTGAGACCGAGGAGGCCTGCGGCCGGCACAAGGACAAGCGACAGGCGCCCCGCTTCGGAGAACTCCTCGCCGAAAAGTAGGGGAACCACGAAAGGCGAGACCAGGGTGACCGGTACGGCCACAATCGTCACCACGAGGACCGTGAAGCGCAGGAGGTGGTCGTACTCCTGGGTCCGGGCATTCCCGGTGAGGGCGGCCACTCGCGGGAGGACCATGTAGTTCACCACGTTGATGACTATCAGGATCACCTGGCTCCATCCAACGGCGGTGGCGTAGTTCCCGAGCTCCGCTCGGTCGACCATTCGGACGAGGAAGGCTTGGTCGACCCGGAAGTTGAGTAGTGCCGGCAGTGTCGCCAGCACGGTGGGAATGCCGTACTTGAACAGCGGTTTCACCCAGTCGCGCGCCGAGGAAAGCTTGACGTACCGGAGCAGGATCGTCGTGCCCAACAAGAGCAGGGCGAACTGGAATCCCACCAGCAGCGTGGCGTAGGTGATCAGCCCCTTGCTCGACAGAAGCACCAACCCGACGAGTGCTATCAGTGGCGTGGCATCCGCGAGCAGCCGAACCAGATTCCAGGCCTTGAAGTGCCCGAGCACTCGCAGCGGGTGGTATGCGACGTTCAAGGTGCCGACCAATACGATGCTCACCGAGTAGAGCCGGGCCGCGGTGATCAGGTCCGGCGAGCCGCTGCCAACCAGCATGGGCGTGAGTATCGCCACTGCGGCGGCGGTGACGCAGCTGGTGGCGAATACCGACAGCATCCCGGTTCCGACTATCGCTCCCGCCTCCTTCTTGCGGTGCGCCGCGTAGTAGGTGGCTGCGGTGGGAACGCCGAGCATCGCCGCCAGGGTCAGCAGCGAGGGCCAGTACATGAAGGCAACGACCTGTCCTCGGCCCTCGGCGCCGAACCACCGCGCAGCGGTGATGCCGAACGCCAACGAGCTGAACGCGCTCAGCCCGTTGGTCACCAGCGTCAAGGTGGCACTCGACAGGTTCGCCGAGTTGGTCGTGTCTTCGGTTGCCACCGCGTTGAATCCTACGTGCGTCGGG
This sequence comes from Microthrixaceae bacterium, assembly GCA_051011615.1. Lineage (GTDB taxonomy): Bacteria > Actinomycetota > Acidimicrobiia > Acidimicrobiales > Microtrichaceae > JBPCTP01. Next base: position 3,953 of record JBPCTP010000315.1, read on the forward strand.
TTCACGACGCCGAGATGGATCCAGCCCACCGCCGCAGCGCTGCTGGGACCGGCCGCCGTGGCCGAGGTCCGGGGGCCTCGGTGGTACTGTCGCAGATTCCGTTTGCGACCGGGAGACCGAATTGAGACTCGACTCCGAGTGGGACAAGTACCTCAGCGGAGAGGACTTCTCCTCATCCCACGCCTTCCCGATTCCGGCGGAGCATCGACGCCCCCTCACCCGTTTCGAGGTGGGGAGCGCGATCGCTGCCGGTCGGGCGGTCCTGCATGTCGGTTGCGTCGATCACATGCCTCTGATCGAGGACAAGATTGCAGCAGGGACCTGGATGCATGAGGTGCTCAGCGATGCAGCAGGTCGTTGTGGGGGAGTGGACATCAACGCCGACGGCATCGACCACATGCGCTCCATGGGCTACGACGACCTGCACGTTGGGAACGTAGACGCACCCGAGCGCGAGTTGCTCGAGAGTGGCTGGGAGGTGTTGTTCCTCGGCGAGATGCTGGAACACACCGACGATCCGATCGGCTTTCTTGCTTCAGTGCGAAACGCATGGGCGGGCTCAGCGGAATCGGTGGTGGTCACCGTGCCGAACGCGTTTTCGTGGTCGACGCTGCGACCGACACTCCGATCGACCGAGGTGATCAACACGGACCATCGTTTCTGGTTCACGCCCTACACAGCAGCGAAGGTGGCTGTGCGCGCCGGATTCAAGGTCGATTCGATCCACCTGTGCGAGTCTTTTCCCGAGACCCACGACGTCGGAGTTGCCAGCCGGATCAGGCAGCGGGTTCTTCGGGAGGTCCTGAGTCGTCGCCCGATCTACCAGTCCAGCGTGGTGTTGGAGCTCCTGTTCTGACCCGCGATTCTCACGCCGGCTTGGTCGCCACCCACATTCGATGGGATCGGAGCGTCGGAGCCGCCGCAAGCCGACGGTACAGGTCGGGTCGGTCGCCGATTCGGCGAGCCAGCTGGGGTACGAGGGTGAGCGACTGCGAGTGGACGTCCAGGCCGGGCAACCAGCCGCGCACCGCCCTGTCGGAGATCGGCGAAATGGCCCGGTTCGCCGGATTCGGCAGTCGCATGTCGTAGATGACCATTGCTCCTCCGGGTCGCAGGATCCTGGCTGCCTCGGCGCACACCCCCGCTCGGACCGAAGCATCGGGAATGGACGAGAGCACGGTGAACAGCAGCGCCAGGTCGAAGGTTCGTTCAGCGAACGGCAGTTGTGCCCCGTCTGCGCAGGCAGCGCCGTTGATCTCCGGCTGGGCCGACGCAACGACGCACCGTTCCAGGAGCAGATCGATCCCTGTGCGCCGGGACGCCTTGATCCCCTCGGGTAGCGAAGTGGAGCCGCCACAGCCGATGTCGAGTATCTCCAGGGGCCTTAGCGGGACCCCTGCGGCGCTCATCTCGTCGCTCCAGGTGCGTGTGCGCTCCTCGAGGATGAACCGATTCCCGGGGTTCTGCTGGGACCACCTGCTTTTCACCTCCTCGTTGCCGTATCCGGCGTAGGTCTCCGACAGCTCGTCACGATCCTGGATGTTCATGGCGCCTCTGCGCCTGCCTCCGCCACCTCCTGGGGTGCTGTCGGGGTTGCCCTCGCCCAGACGATCCAGCAGCTTCGCGACTATGGATCGCCAGGAAAGGTGATCCTCGACGTATCTACGGCCGGACTCACCCAGCTCGTCGCCTCTTCCCGATGCTGTGACCACTTCGGACATCGCAGCAGCTATCTCCGCGGGGTCGCGGTTCGGCACCACCATCCCAGCTCCGGCTGTGGAGACGAGATCGGCTCCCTCGCCAAGACCGATATGCAGAACGGGGCGGCCAGAGGCCATGACGGGAAACATCTTGGCCGAGCGGACCACGTCGTTCGACGGGATGTCGGCCAGCGAGACGATGCCGGCGGCGGCAAAGGGCAACAGCTTCGCAAGTCGGTCGGGTGTGATCGGGTCGATGAAGGTCACGTTGTCTCCACCCGACTCGCGTGCCCTGGCCATGAGCTCATCTTTCTGCGAACCACCACCGATCAGGGCCACACTTACCCCAGAGTCCCTGGCGAGGCCCGCAGCGTCGATGACGTTCTCCAGTCCATGGAGGTAGCCCATCGTGCCGGCGTACACGAGCAGGCCGTCGGCCTGAAGCCCGAGTGCAGCAAGCTCCGCCGAGTCGGCGCGGTCCGGGTCGAACCGGTCCGTGTCGGCCCCGTTGGGCAACAGGAGGAGCTTCGACTCCGGTACGCCCTTGTGCGTCCGCAGGCGATCGAGCACGCCTTCGGTGGGAGCCGTTACCAGGTCTGCCTCTTCGTAGGCCCACGCTTCGAGCGCGTACGCGGCGTCCAGCAGTCGCCCGGGATTCAGGACCCCGAGTTCGGCCGCCACATCCGGCCACGGGTCTGCGACGTTGAAGATGATCGACGCACCCCTGAGACGAGCCCAGTGCACGCCGGGTACGGCGAGGGTCAGGGGTGGCGATTCCACGAAGAGGTGTGTGGGGCGGCCCGCCATCACGAGTCCGACGAGTGAGGAGAGCGAGAAGGTCAGGTAGTTGAGCGCGCGCTGGAACCCGCGGCCCGTGGCTGGATACAGCGGGACCCGGATCACGCGTACTCCGTCGATCGACTCCCTGGTTGCCATGAAACTGGGATAGCCATCGGCGATCTTCCCCGTTGGGTAGTTGGGCTGGGCCGTCACCACCGTGACCCGATGCCCCGCGTTCGACACTCCACGTGCAAGTGCGGACAGGCGGCTCTGGGCAGCACCGACCTCGGGCTCGTAGTACTGGCTGAGGATGACTAGGTGCATTGCTTGCCTTGGGATTCGGGGAGCGTCGCGTGTGGGGTGCGGTGAGTTCCTAGCATGGCCATGTGATCTCAAGCAGCAGTGCCGGATGAGCGCGGCGGGCGTCCTACAGAATCGCACAGCTCCTCCGGCCAGAGGACCTTCCGAGGGACCTCGATTCGCGTCCGAAGCGGCCTTTTCGGTCCTGGCGATGCTGGCGTGCACTCTCGGGCCCGTGTACCGGGTGACGCTGGAGTTGGGAGGACGCGGTTTCGACTATGCATCGGATCCACTGGCGATCTCGATCCTCGCCACCGTCTATGTGATTGCGGCAGGACTCGGGGGCATGGCCAAGGGTTCTGTGGCGTGGCAGCCGCTCTCGGCATCGGCCGCGCTGGCCGGAGTGCTAGTGCTGTCCGCCGTGTGGTCGGTCTCGCGATACCTGAGCGCCACACAAGGGATTCTGGCACTCGCCACCCTCGCCCTCCCCTGGTACCTCGCGAGGAGGTGGACCACGCAACAGGTCGCGACCCTGGCCTGGCTGGCCACGTCGATCGGTCTCGTGGCATCGGCTGCGGCGCTGGCGGTTGGCGACGACCTCGCCCGTGATGGCGCAGGCAACGTGGCCGGGTTGTATTTCAACCGAAACAGCCTCGGTGCGGTGGCGGCGCT
>JBPCTP010000316.1:0-11935 GCA_051011615.1 Microthrixaceae bacterium
ATGGCCGCGTGGTCCACCGCCCATTTGCGCGACCGCTCGAGGGTCTGGAGCGGCACCGCGACGGCACCGGCGGAATCACACACCGACAAGCCGATGCGTTTCGAGCCCAGATCGACACCAATTGCCCGCATCAGCACGCTCCGGTGGCACGGCGAAATGCCGCCATCACACTCCGAGGTCCGCGCGCACGCCCGCAAGGGCCTCGTCGAGTGCCTCGGGCCGCTTGCCCCCGGCCATTGCGAGATCCGGACCCTTGCCGCCTCCCCCGCCGACGGTCTTCGCAGCATCGGCGATCAACTCCGAAGCGTTGAGGCCGCTCTCGGGGGTGACCGCTGCAACGAGGGCCACGCCCTTTCCACCGGGCGAGGCCCCGAGCACTACCGCTCTCATGCCGGGCTTGTCCCGCAGTGCAACCGCCAGGTCCCGTACGTCCTCGCGCCGCTCGGCCTCGACGCGGGCCACCACCACGCCGTCGACCGCACTGCCCGCGAGGTCGTCGGACTGGCTCCCTGCGAGGGCGCGGCGCAGCTCGGCTGCCTCACTGCGGAGATCCTTGAGCTCTGCGAGGCGCTTGCTCAAACCCTCCGTCAGGTCCTCGACCGGAACCCCGAGCGTGTCGGCGAACGCCGCGATGGACGACTCGCGTTCTCGCAGCAGGTCAACGACTGCGGGGCCGGTGACCGCCTCGATCCGACGTACGTTGGATCCGATCGAGCCCTCCGAGACGATCTTCACCGATCCGATGTCACCGAGGGCGGACACGTGGGTACCGCCGCAAAGCTCGGTCGAATGCTCGCCCGCCTCCAACACACGCACGACTTCGCCGTACTTGTCGCCGAAGAACGCGATCGCACCCAGTTCGCGTGCCTCGTCCATCGAGGTCTCGAAGTGTCGGACGGGTGCGTTGGTGAGCAACTCGGCGTTCGCCAGGTCCTCTATGCGTGCGATCTCTTCGGCAGAGACGGCATCATGGTGTGAGAAGTCGAATCGAAGCCGGTCCTCGGCCACCAGCGAGCCCTTTTGGCGGACGTGGTCGCCCAGGACTTCGCGCAGTGCCCAGTGCAACACATGGGTGGCCGTGTGGTTGCGGGCGATCGCGCCACGGCGGTCGGCATCGATGGACGCCTCCGCGCTCTGCCCGACGGACACCTCGCCTTCGAGCGGTTCGACCACGTGCTGATGCAGGCCCGCCAAGGCGAAGACCGTGTTGGTGACCCGCAACGAGCCGGTCGAAGTGGCGATGGTGCCCGTGTCGCCCACCTGACCCCCGGACTCGGCGTAGAACGGCGTCGCGTCGAGATAGACGGTGCCCTCCCCCACCGCCAACACTGTGGCCTCGGTGCTCGACTCGTCCCGGCCGGTGAAGCGCGTGGGGCCGTGTTCGGCAAGCACTCCCCGAGCCAGCTCCGATTCGTCGCCGACCTCGACCCCCGTGCGCTTTCCTGCCGCGCGGGACCGTTCGCGCTGGTCGGCCATTGCCGTTTCGAACCCGGGCGTGTCCACGCCCAGGCCACGCAGCTCGGCCATCTCGCGGGTGACCTCGAGGGGGAATCCGTATGTGTCGTGCAACACGAACGCCACCTCACCCGAGAGTGAGTCGCCGTCCTCCAATGAATCCAGCTCGGCATCGAGGAGCGTGGAGCCGCGTTCGAGGGTCTTTCGGAATCGCTCCTCCTCCCGCCAGATCAGGTCCACGACATGGTCCCCGCCGGTGCGCAGCTCCGGATATGCGGTGCCCATCACCGCCACACAGGACTCCACCATCTTCGGCATCACGAGGTCTGCAACGTCGAGCATGTAGGCGAAGCGCACCGCTCGGCGGATGATCCGCCGCAACACATAGCCGCGGTCCTCGTTCGACGGAACGACACCATCGGCCACGAGGAAAGTGGCGGTGCGCGTGTGGTCCGCCAGCAGTCGCAGGCCGATGTCCACGACCTCTCCCTCGCCGATTCTGTGACCGGTGACCGACTGCGCCTCCTCGACCAGGGCGCTGAGTACATCTGCGGCATACAGCGAGGGGCTGCCCTCGGTCACCGCCAGGATTCGTTCCAGGCCTGCGCCGGTGTCGACGTTGCGACTTGGCAGGTCCGACAGCTCACCGTCGGCCCCTCGGAAGTACTGCGTGAACACGAGGTTCCAGATCTCCACGAAGCGGTCCTCGGCCGCAGGATTGGCCGGCCCCCCATCGGGACCCAGCTCCGCGCCGTAGTCCCAGAACACCTCCGAACTGGGCCCGCACGGGCCGGTCTCTCCCATCTCCCAGAAATTGTCCGCGTCGAGACGCTGGATCCGCTCCGGGGGGAAGCCGACCGAATCGATCCAGATCTGCTCGGCCTCGTCGTCGCTGTCGTGCACGGTGACCCACATGCGGTCGCCGTCGAGACCCAACACCTCTGTGAGGAACTCCCATGCCCACGGGATCGCCTCCGCCTTGAAGTAGTCGCCGAAGCTGAAATTCCCGAGCATCTCGAAGAACGACAGGTGCCGCATGGAACGACCGATCGCATCGAGGTCGTTGTGCTTTCCGCCCGCGCGCACACACTTCTGCACCGACGCAGCCCTGGGCGGGTCATATGGCACCGGTTCCTCGCCGAGGAAGTACGAGACGAAGGGCATCATCCCGGAGTTGGTGAACATCGGCGCGGAGGGATGCGTCGGGATCAGGCTCCCGGAGGGAACCAGTGTGTGACCGCGCTCGCCGAAGAACTGGTTCCAGGCTGCACGCAGCTGGTCTGCTGTCATCGGGGATCCGGACTTGGGGGACATGTTCAGGGACACAGGTTCATGGAATCGCGGTTCTGGCGCACGATCGGTCATCGAGCGTCAACCCGGCGAGGTTACCGAGATCTGCGCCGGAGACCCGAGCCCGATTTCGACATGGTCGCCACGTCCACAGGACGCGAACGGGTGGATATCGCAGCTGACGGGCCGACACCTGAGCGCCGAACGTCGAGTGTGGCCTCGGTACCGAGCAGCCTGCCCTTGAGCTCGAGCTCGCGTTCCGCCATCCCCACCCGACCTTCACTGAGGGCCGCACGCACAGTGCGGCCAACGGTACGCGCGCCTCTGCCGGCGGCCGACACCACCTGTTCTGCACCGAGTTCGTCGATGTGGCCGCGCACCTTTCGCTGGGCCCAGACGGTCCCCGAGGCACCGGCTGCGGCTCCAACGCCCATCCAGAACAAACGCTTCATGGCACCATCATGGCGCACCGGGCTGAACACATGGCGCAAACACCGACCTCACCCGGCACCCGCCGAAGGGATCGCCCGCCAACGGGGCACGATTTCCATCCGCCGCCCCCACGTGGCAGTTAGCGTCGCCTTCGTCGACCACTACAGGTGTACTGGCTCGCCCGAACGAGGATCGATCGATGATTGAAAGCACTGTGCTGAACCACCTAGCGGGCGCAGTCAACCTATTGCTCCAGGACGACAGCGGTGGCGACGGCAGCGACGAGGTCAACGCCGGGGAGGTGGTGGAGAGCTTCGACGGATGCGACGACACCGATGGCATCTGCGCGCAGGTGTTCGAGATCACGAATTCCCAGACTGCAGCCAACGTCACCGAGTTCCTCGCCGACAACGTCGTTCAGATCCTGATCATCATCACGGTCAGCCTGGTGATGCTGTTCGTGATCAAACGCGTGGTGCGGCGACTCATGAATCACGTCGCCGATGGCGCCATCGCCCTCAAGGAACAACAGACAGACGACGGGGACCTGACCGATCGCGAGAAGGTGAGCCTCGAACAGGACAGCCTGCGGATCCGCCAACGCACCGACACCCTGGCCGCGATCATCTTCGCCCTCTGTCGCTTCGGGGTGTGGACGATTGCCTTCATCCTCGTTCTGGGGGAGTTCGGCATCAACCTGGGGCCGCTCGTGGCCGGGGCCGGCGTCGTGGGCGTTGCGCTCGGCTTCGGCGCGCAGAAGGTGGTGGGCGACTTCCTGTCGGGCATCTTCATGATCTCCGAGGACCAGTTCGGCGTCGGCGACGTCGTCGACGTCGGAGAGGCCCAGGGCACCGTCGAACGACTAACCCTGCGCACGACCGTGCTGCGCGACATCTACGGCACCGTCTGGCACGTGCCGAATGGGGTCATCGAGCGGGTGGGCAACAAGAGCCAACGCTGGTCCAAGGCGCTGCTGGACGTTGGAGTCGCCTACGGCACTGATGTGGACACCGCCTCGGAGGTGTTGCTGAACGCCGCCCACGAACTCGCACATGACGACCAATGGGCCGATTCCTTCCTCGACGAGCCCGAGGTGCTGGGGGTCGAGGCGCTCGATGCGGATGCGGTCACCATCCGGATCTCGGTGCGCACACGGCCCGCCCGACAGTTCGATGTGCAACGCGAACTGAACCGCCGCTTCAAGCGTGCACTGGACGAGGCCGGCATCGAGATTCCGTTTCCTCAGCGCACCGTGTGGTTGCGCCCCGACAGCGACCCCGAGGACTCCGACCCGGCCGGCGACCATGTCACTGATCCCTCATAGGTTGTCGCCATGAGTTCCTCCACGATCAGGGTGATCCAGAAGCTGTTGAGCCGCGCAGAAGCCACCGACTTCGAGTCCGAACGCGACGCCTGCCTGTCCAAGGTGGCCGAGCTGATGGCGCGACATTCGATAGAAGAGGCCCTGCTGCGCTCCGATCAGCCCGAGCAGACGGTGGAGTCGCCCACCGAGCGGCTGCTGGTTGTGCCGGCCCCCTACGCGGCCCGCAAGGTCTCGCTCTTCGGCGCTGTCGGTGAACACGCCGGCTGCACGGTCATAGACCTGGGCACCGACGATTCCGGCGTGAGGCGTGTGGCTGCCGTCGGCTTCCCGGCTGACCTGGACCGCATGGAGGTGCTCGTGACCTCCCTGCTGGTGCAGCTGACACGGTCGATGCTCGAATCGCCCACCCGGCCGAAACGCTCCGCAGGGGCAACTGCCGCCTGGCGCAGGAGTTTCGTGTCGGGCTTCACCTGGCGGGTGTCGGAGCGCCTGCACGAGGCCAACAAGGCACAGGCAAGCGACGCCGAACGCGGAGCTGTTCGACGGACCGACCGCGGCACCTCCGTGGCATTGGCACTCATCGAGCGGCAGGACGCCGTGGATGACGAGGTGTCGCGCAGGTACCCCTACCTGCGCACCCGCCGGATGGACGGCGGTTCCTCCCACGACGGCCACCGTGCCGGTCGAGCCGCCGGAAATCGTGCCGGGCTCGGCGACGCCGCCCTGCGCGGCAAACCCGAACTCTCGGCATGACGACAACGGCAGGTGCGTCGCGCACCGAACTGCTCTACGCATGTGAGGACCGCTCGGCCCAACTGGCGAGCCTCCGGCGATTCGCCACCTTCGCTTCGCTCGAGTCCTACGTGCAGCGGACGGTGCTCAGCGGGTGGTGGTCAGCCGAGTTCCCCGATGCACCACTCGATGTGGAGGTCACCCGCAGGAGTCGGAACGCCACGTGTTCCCTCGCTGCCACCGACACTGACGGAGTCGGCCTGATCGCGATCGTCGACGGCACCGGCTGGGGCCTGGAAACCGTCCTGCACGAGCTGGCGCACCTGGCTTCCGGGCCGGCTTCAGCGCACGACAGCAGGTTCACAACGACACTGATGGCACTCTGGCGCCACGAGGCAGGCGTCGAGGCCTGGGCGGCACTCGGAGCAGAGCTGGATCGCCACGGGTTGATCTGACCGCTCGGTTTCGCCCGACCCACGGCCGAGGCTCACATCAGTGCCGTCGGCGCCGTGGGCGCTTCTCGGAAGCCGCGTCCACGGCCCTGCGGCCGCCGAGGCGCTGCGCGGCGCGTCGTGTTCCCTCCGCGAACGCAGCACCCTTGATCACGGGCGAGGTGATGGCCTTGTACGTTGCGGCGGTTGTGCCATCGATGCGCTCTGCGATCCCCTCCGAAAGGTCGAGCAGGTACTCCACGCGTTCCACCTCGCCTGCCGCGACCTCCGCGGATCGGCTCAGCTGGTCGACGAGGACCCCCGTGGCTTCACCGAATTCGTCTGTTGCCTGTTCCAGTGCGGACGCCGCCGACCGCATGCGCGCCGCTGATACCCACAGCGCCACGGAGCCGGCAGCGAAAGCCATCACACCGAGCACGGCGGCACAGACCAACAGGAACTCACTCGCCGTCATCGGATTCCATCCTTGCACTGTTGTCGGGGTGTCCCATGCGTTCGATCCACTGGGCGGCCAGAGTGGCCTCGCGGCCGTGGTGCGACGGTTCGTAGTACCGGCGTCCGACGAGCTGCCCGGGCAGGTACTCCTGGTCCACCCATCCGCCTGGCTCGTCGTGGGGATAGGCGTACCCGACCCCGTGACCCAACCCGCGCGCGGCCCTGTAGGAGGCGTCGCGCAGATGCGGCGGAACTTCGCCGACGGAGCCACTTCGCACGTCCGCAGCGGCACGACCGAACGCTGCGTAGGCGGAGTTCGACTTGGGGGCCAGGGCCAGGTGCACGGTCGCATGGGCCAGGTTCAAGCGGGCTTCGGGCAACCCCACGTACTCCACCGCTCGTGCCGCTGCTTCGGCGATCAACAGCGCGGTCGGATCCGCCAGCCCGATGTCCTCCGAGGCGGCTATCACGAGCCGACGTGCGACGAAGCGCGCATCCTCGCCCGCTTCGAGCATCCGAGCCAGCCAGTGCAGCGCGCCATCGGGATCCGAACCGCGGATCGACTTGATGAACGCCGAGATCACGTCGTAGTGATCATCGCGGCCGTAGCGCACCGCGGCTGCCCCCAGTGCTGCTTCGGCGTCTGCCAGCACGATGTTGACCTGCGTTTGTTCCCGCTCCGCCCGCGACCTCGCAAGGGCGATTGCAACCTCGAGGCTCGTGAGGAGGTGCCGCCCGTCACCACCCGCGGAGCCGACCAGGTGCTCCAGTGCTTCTGGGTCGCAGGCAAGCTGTCCGTCGGGATCGGTGCCGAGCGACTCCGCATCGAGGCCCCTGCGGGCCAACTCCGCCAACGAGTCCGCATCGAGCGGTTCCAGGCGAAACAGCGTGGAACGGCTCATCAGTGGCGGGTTCACCTCGAATGTGGGGTTCTCGGTGGTGGCACCGATGAGCACGATCAGCCCGGTCTCGACCGATGGCAGGAGGGCGTCCTGCTGCGCCTTGTTGAATCGGTGGATCTCGTCGAGGAACAAGATGGTGCCCTGGGAGTGCTCCCCCAGCCTCGACTCGGCCTCCGAGGCAACGGAGCGGATGTCCTTCACCGACGCGGTGACCGCCGAGAGCGGCACGAACGCCTTCGAGGATGCCTCGGACAGCAGGCGAGCGAGTGTGGTCTTTCCGGTGCCGGGTGGACCCCAGAGAATTACCGATGACAACCGGTCGGCCTCCACCAGTGCCCGCAGCGGCGCACCGGCGCCAAGGAGGTGCTCCTGACCCACGACCTCGTCCAGGCCTTGCGGGCGCAACCGGTCAGCCAGGGGTCCCCGGGCGGAGAGGCGTTCCGCAGCCGCAGCGGTGAACAGGTCCTCCATCGTGCAAAGCTAACCCGGCTCTGACCGCTGGTGAGCCGTGTCGGAAGCGGAGTCCGGGCTTGACCCGTGCGTGTGCGCTCAGGTGTTTCGAGGGAGCAGGCGCAGCCCCAGCTCTTCGAGGTGGTCGGTGTCGGCCTCACTGGGCGCAGACGTGAGCGGATCCGCCCCGGACTGGGTCTTCGGGTATGCGATCACCTCGCGGATGTTGTCCTCACCCAGCAGCAGCGCGACCAGGCGGTCCAGTCCGAACGCGAATCCCGCATGCGGCGGGGCGCCGTAGCGGAACGCGTCCAGCAGGAAACCGAACTTCGCGTTGGCCTCCTCGGAGCTGATGCCGAGAAGGTCGAAGATCTGCTGCTGCACCGTCGGCTCGTGGATTCGAACACTGCCGGAGCCGAGTTCCCAACCGTTCAGTACCAGGTCATAGGCCTGGGATCGCACCTGGAGCAGTTCCTCGACGCGTCCGTCGAGCAGATCGATGTCATCTGGGTGGGGCATCGTGAAGGGATGATGCGCCGGCACCGGCTTTCCGGTGACGTCGTCGGTGCCCTCGAAGAGCGGAAAGTCCACGACCCACAGGAACTGCAGACCGCCCTCGTGCACCGGTGGGCGGCCGAGCTCCAGTCGTAGAAGGCCGAGCACATGGCAGCTTCGGTGCCAGTCATCGGCGACGAGATAGCAGACGTCGCCCGGCTCTGCGGAGAGGGCCTCGACGATGCCGGCGAGCTCTGCTTCGGAGAGAAACTTGGCGATGGGTGAGCTGAGCGTGGTCGCACCGTCGGACTCCTCGGCTCGCATCCACACGAGGCCCTTGGCTCCCCATCGCTTCGCCGCCTCGGTCAGTTCGTCCAGCCGGTTCCGGCTGGTGTCCGCCGATGCCCCCTTGTGGCAGATCCCCTTGACCGACGAGGCCTTGAATGCGTTGAACTCGGTGTCTGCGAAGACCGGCGTGAGTTCGGTCAGCTCCATGCCGAAGCGCACATCTGGTTTGTCGGACCCGAAGCGGTCCATGGCGTCGCGCCAGGTCATACGTGGAATCTCTGCAATCTCGACACCCCGCGCGGCCTGCGCCGCGGCGGCCACCGCCTCGGTGATGGCGGCGAGCACGTCTTCCTGGCCGGCGAAGCTCATCTCGGCGTCCAGCTGCGTGAACTCGAACTGCCGATCGGCGCGCAGGTCCTCGTCGCGCATGCAGCGCGCAATCTGGTAGTAGCGGTCGATCCCGCCGACCATGCACAACTGTTTGAACAGCTGGGGGCTCTGGGGCAAGGCATAGAAGCTGCCCGGGTGCAGGCGCGATGGCACGACGAAGTCACGAGCTCCCTCGGGCGTTGACGCGATGAGCATCGGGGTCTCGACCTCCACGAAGCCCTGGGAGTCCATCGCCGCTCTGATCGCCCGCGAGATGCCAGCGCGGCGGCGCAGGTTGTCCTGCATGCGGGTACGGCGCATGTCCACGTAGCGATGCTTCAGACGGATGGTCTCATCCACGTCATCGGCACGCTCATCGAGCGGGAAGGGTGGAGTCTCCGCCTTCGAGAGCACTTCGACGGTGCAGTCCACGAGCTCCACCTCACCGGTCGGCAACTTGTCGTTGACAGTTCCCTCCGGTCGGGCCTGCAATGTGCCGGTGACGCGCAGGACGTACTCGCTGCGCACGTCAACGGTGCCGTCGACCACGCATTGCAGTATCCCGGTGTGGTCGCGAAGATCGACGAAAGCCAGGTGCTCGCCGTGCTCACGACGCCGACCCATCCAGCCACACACCGATATCTCTGCGCCGATGTCGGCGGATCGCGGTTCTCCGCACATATGGGTGCGCATGCTCGTTGAGGTTTCTGGATTGCTCATGGTGTGGTGGTTGGCCTCTCGGCGGTCGCGTATTCGGAGATGGAGGAAATCAGGTCTGTTCGCTGCACACGCCGTTGGGCTGCGTCGCCGGCGGTGTCGCTGTGGTGGCGCAGTGCACGAATGGTCAACTCGCCCGCGGCCAACTCTTCCTCGCCCACGATCACCGCTACCGCGGCTCCGCTGCGGTCGGCCGCCTTCATCTGTGCCTTCATGCTGCCCCCACCGAATCGACGATCCGCACCGAAGCCGGCGGAGCGCAGCTCGTGGGTGAGCGCCCGGGCCTGTTGTCCGCCCGTCATGTCGACCACGAAGGCGTCGAGGTATGGCTGAGGCTTGTCGAACACACCCTCCGCGTCGGCGGCAAGCAGGATGCGATCCACTCCGAGAGCGAAGCCGATTCCGTCGGTCGGCGGACCACCCAGATCCTCCACCAGGCGGTCGTAGCGCCCCCCGCCGCCAATCGCGTTCTGAGCCGCATCGAGTGCCACCGCCGCGAACTCGAAGGTGGTTCGGCGGTAGTAGTCGAGACCTCTCACAAGTCGTTCGTCAACGGTGAAGGGCACCTCGAGCGATTCGAGGCCTTCCTTGACCCGGCTGAAGTGCTCACCGGATTCAGGTCCGAGGAATTCCGAGATCGAGGGCGCGGTCGAGATGACGGCCCGATCCTCACGGCGCTTGGAGTCGAGCACCCTCAGAGGGTTGCGCTCCAGCGTCTCCACCGAGGATTCCGACAGCTCCTCCGAATGTGATCGCAGGTGCTGCTCGACCGCATGGCCGTAGCGCGCCCGCTCGTCGTGATCGCCGAGGGTGTTCAACAGGAGTTTCACCTCGCGCAGGCCGATCGACTCGAAGAACCGCCACGCCAACACGATGACCTCGACATCGAGGTCGGGGTCGTCGCTGCCCAACGCCTCGAGGCCGACTTGTTCGAACGCTCGGTAGCGCCCCTTCTGTGGACGCTCGTGGCGGAAATTGGACCCGGCGTAGAAAACCTTCCAAGGCACCAGTGGCTTGTGCTGCACGAAAGCCCGGGCGACGCCTGCGGTCATCTCCGGACGCAGCGCTATGCGGGTGCCGTCGCGGTCGGTGAAGTCGTACATCTCCTTGGTGACAACGTCGGTCGCCTCACCGACGCGCAGGAACACCCCGAGGTCCTCCACCAGCGGAAGCACCAACTCGCGATAGCCGGCCAGCTCAGCCGTATTTGCGAAGGCGTCCACCAGTGCCCTGTGTCGAGCGGAATCGGGCCAGAGCACGTCACGCATGCCGGTGAGGCTCTGGAACTTCTCTGGACGCTCGGCGCTCACGGCGGCCAACCTACCGGAGCAACGCAGCGGTGCCGGAACTGGTTGTCGCCGGAGATCCTCAGCGCCTGGCGAGCGAGCGGACCTGGGTCAGAAGGTCGTCCTCGTGCCAGTGGTACAGCGTCGGCGTGCCGGTCGCATCCTGGTGCGCCTGGGCTATCCAGTCCATCACCCGATGACAGTCATCGCGTTCGGTCAGCCGGGTCATCTCGCCGAGCACGCAACAGGGATTTGCCGGGTCGAGCGATATGGCCACGGGAAGTACGTACTCACATGACTGCATCAACTTCATCGTGCCGTCGTAGAGCGGTTGGAGATGCAGTGTGGAGGCCTCGGGAGGTTCCTCGCCTCGCCTCTTCAGCCAGGAATCCCGGGCCTTCTTGATGAGCCCGGCAGTCATCGACAGGTCCTGTGATCCGCTCGCGGCCATCGCCAGCATCTGGCCACCCTTGGCCATCTGCTGCTCCAGCTCATGACGCATGACCGTGTTGTTGGCACGAACCAGGTCCGAATCGAGTCTTGCCCGGCGTCTGCTCGCCGTTTGTGGAATCGAGAGAAACGTCCGGGCTCCGATCTGGAGGACCTGCATGGCCGGAACGCCCAGAGCCGCCTGCGTGGCGACCATGCGGGAGACCAGCACGTTGTTTCGGTCGGCCAGCTCGTCCAGTTCGACCCGATCGCCGAGCACTCCGAAGGTGCGCTCGGAGTTGCACATGGCGGTCAACAGGGCACCGAGAACGAGGGCTATGTCGATGATCTGACCGTGATTCGTGACCAGCGCCACGTTTTCGCCCTCGTTGAACAGCAGGTGGCGCAGGTGGTTCAAGAGATGGTCGTTGCGTGGATCGTTGAAGGGCTCGAGCAGTATGCGATCGAAGTCGGGGAACGCCGCGTGGGCGTACAGGTCGATTGCATCCAGCCCCTGGGGTTCCGGATCCACCTTCACGCAGCGGGGATCGTGGAACTCCAGCGCCGGGGTGTATTCAAGGGTCTGAAGCAGGTCCGAATGACCTGTGCGCGTCAGACTGAGGAGCGCCTTGTAGGCCGCCTCGGCGTCCGCGTCGTCGAGCAACGCCTGCGCCGCCTCCAGAGGGTCCTGTGATCCCTCCGTCGTGGGCTCGGGGTCCTTCTCCCCGTCCCTGACCCTGCCCCTGACCTTTGATGGCGTGGTGGCGCCCTTGGAAGGCCCGCCAACCTTGTCAGCCACTTCATCGTCGGAAGCCGCAGCCTCGGCGGGTGGATTCGAGGTCGGGTCGGCTTCGCTCACAAGACGGAGGCTAGGCCGTT
>JBPCTP010000317.1:0-2725 GCA_051011615.1 Microthrixaceae bacterium
TGCCGATGGTGAAGCGCTGCGGTGGGTCGTCGCCGGCGAGGGCATCGAACACCGATGCCGCCATGGTCGGTGTGAACTCCTTGGACCCGAGTCCGTAGCGGCCGCCGGTGAAGTGGGGCATCGCGGCGAGCCGACCCTGCTGTGCTGCGCCCGCCAGTGAGGAGGTGACGTCGACGCACAGCGGCTCGCCGGCCGAGCCCGGCTCCTTGCAGCGGTCGAGAACCGCCAGCCGCTGCACGGTGGGTGGAAGGGCCTCGGCGAGAGCAAGTTCGGGGAAGGGTCGGAACAGTCGCAGGTGCAGCACCCCACATCGCCGACCCTGGGCGTTCAGCCGGTCGGCCGCGTCCCTTGCTGCCCAGACGCCGGAGCCGGAGATCACGACCGCCTCGGTCGGCTCCGGATGGCCGTGGTACTCCACGATGCGGTACTCGCGACCCGTCAGTTCCCGGAACTGCGCCAGCACCTCGGAGACGACAGCGGGTACGGCGTCATGCCAGGGGTTGGCCGCCTCGCGTGACTGGAAGAAGACGTCGGGGTTCTGGGCGGTCCCGCGCACCACCGGGTCCGCTGCCCGCAGCGCACGTGCGCGGTGTTCGTCGATCAAGGAAGTCGGCACTAGGGATCCGAGTGTGTCCGCGTCCAGCGGTATCACCCCGGCGAGTTCATGGCTCGTGCGGAAGCCGTCCATCGCATGCAGGATCGGCACCCTGGTGCGCAGGGTCACGGCGTGCGCAACAGCGGCCATGTCCTGGGCCTCCTGCACGCCCGAGGAGTGCAGGATCGACCATCCCGTGCCGCGGGCCGCCATCACGTCGCCGTGGTCGCCGAATATCGACAACGCGTGGGTGGCGATGGCCCGCGCCGCCACGTGGATGACCCCTGCGCTGAGCTCGCCCGCGACCTTGTACATGTTGGGCAACATCAACAGAAGCCCCTGGCTGGCGGTGAAGGTGGTCGCAAGAGCCCCACCCTGCAGTGCTCCGTGCATCGTTCCGGCGGCTCCGCCTTCGCTCTGCATCTCGACGACCTGTGGCACGTCGCCCCAGAGATTCGTGGTGCCACGGGCGCTGAGCGTGTCGGCCAACTCGCCCATGGGCGACGCAGGGGTGATGGGGTAGATGGCAACGACCTCACTGAGGCGATGGGCGACACGGCCCGCCGCCTCGTTTCCGTCCATGATCAGCTGTTCGGGCATCCGGGCTCCTGGTGATGCCTGCATCGGCAGACCCAGTCTGCCAACTCAGCCGCGGTGGTTGTGCCCACAAGGGGCATCGAGGTCAGCCCTGGCCGGATTGGGTACGCACCAGTTCCACCAGGTCACCCATCGTGAAGTTCACGTCTGCCAGGTGGGTGCCCCACCCAGGACCGACACGGCCGCCCAGATCCGGCGGGAACGCCTCACCCTCGGCCACCCGCACCTCGAGCCAGTCGAAGTCGTCGTTGGAGAGGCACTCACCCTCCACCAGCTCCGTGAAGTGCACCCACGGGGTGCTCACCTCGGGGGTTCCCTCGGCGAAGCCTGACTGGAAGTACGACGAGAGGTTGGCGGCGCCACCGCCGAGGGCAGCAGGGTTCGTGCACACGACTCTCCCATCGCCCTGACGCGGGCGCCCGAAGCGGGAGTCTTCGCCGGGTGGTTCGCTGTCGTAGAAGGTGGCGTAGGACACGATGCACCCCGTGTCGGTCACCGACTCACATGCGCCGATGCTCTCGATTCCACCCTCAACGGATCCGTCGACCACCACACCGGAACCGATGAGCATCGCCGAGAGCATCTGCTCGGTCAGCTCGTCGTTGCCATCGATCTCCTCGGCGATCAGTCGAGCGAGGTGCCCGGAGCCCTGGGAGTGACCCACGAGAACGAACGGACGTCCGTCGTTGTCCTCGGCGAGGTAGTGCAGGAACGACTCACGAACGTCGGAATAGGCGATGTTGCGCGGGTTGTCGGGATCGTCCGGACCCAGGGTCGTCGTGGGGCCGTCGTCCTCCTCGGAGTCACCGAACAGCGCGGCGAGAGGGACTTGGCGGTACATCGGTGCATACAGGTTGCACACCTCGGCCAGCCGTGCGAACTGGTTCGCAACGATCCCCTGCTCGGGGCCGTCGGGCACCCGGTCGGCGTTGGGTCCGGGGTCCGTTGAGATCGTGGGGTAGTAGTAGATGCAGTCAACCGGCGCGTCCGTGGCCGCCACGAAGGGCTCCACGGTCTGGGTACCGTCGGCCGCGACAAGAGTTGCGTCCAGATCGATGTCACAGGCATCTCCGTCCACGTCGGGACGACAGAGCCAGTTGGCTGCATCGGCGTACACCTCGCTGGCTGTCGGAACCGTAGTGGTCTCCGCTTCGGAGTCTTCCCCAGCGGTGTTGTCTCCGTCGCCGGAGTTGCCCTCGTTCGAGGAGGTCGGGGGTTCGGTGGCGTCGTCACCTGCTGCGTCGTCATCGGTGGAACAGGCACCGAACAGCAAGCAGATGGTGCAGAACAGCGTCGTGAGCAGCAGGGAGCGGGTCGGTCGAAGGTTGCTTCGCATGGCGCCGAGTATTGCCGACTCGCCGTCGCAGCGTCGTGTCCAACTCGCCGTAGCGGCAGCAGATGAGCCGCTACATGGTGCGTGTGGGCCGATCTGGGCTCTGTAGCCTCGCCCGTGATGGCCAGCAATCTCTCGACCGACGACTACGTCAGGGGCGTTACCGACGGTGATCCGGCAATTCTGGGCCAGGCCATCAC
>JBPCTP010000318.1:0-2687 GCA_051011615.1 Microthrixaceae bacterium
CTGCGATCTGATCGTCGCCGCCGAGAATGCCACCTTTGCCGACGTGGTGGGGACGCGCCTCGGCATGATGGGCGTCGAGTACTTTGCGCACCCCTGGGAGTTCGGTCCGCGCAAGGCCAAGGAGCTGCTCCTGACCGGCGACTCACTGTCGGTCGAGGAGGCGCATCAACTCGGCATGGTCTCGAAGGTGTTCCCGGGCGACGAACTGGGGGAGCGAACGCTCGACTTCGCCCGGCGCATCGCGGAACGCCCGACCATGTCGGCGTTGTTGATCAAGGAGGCCGTGAACCAGAGCGTGGACAACATGGGCTTCTACAACGCCCTCAACGCGTGCTTCACGCTGCACGAGCTGAATCACTCGCACTGGGCGCAGGTCCACGAGAACAAGTACCCGGTCGCCCTCGAGGAAGACGGAATTCCGAACTGGAAGGACGCTCCTGCCGTTAGGCCTTCGGTCAGGGACCAACCAATCGCCGACGACTGACGCTGTCCGCGGGTCGACGCCGAGTACCCATCTCGGGACGCGTCGACTCGTAAGCGCCCGCGGATGCTGAACGGGTCCGAAGCTGGTCCTAGAGAGGCTGACTCAGCTGAACGCGGAAAGCCCGGTGATCGCCTGGCCGAGGATGAGCGTGTGCACCTCGTTGGTGCCCTCGTAGGTGTAGACCGACTCGAGGTTGTTCATGTGGCGTATCACCGGGTACTCGGTGGTGATGCCGTTGGCGCCCAGCACCGAGCGGGCTTCGCGTGCGACCTCGAGGGCCATCCGTACATTGTCCATCTTCGCGAAGCTGATCTGCGGTGTGGTGAGCGTGCCTTCGTCCTTGCGACGTCCCACGTGCAGCGCCACGAGTGTGCCTCGCTGCACCTTGACCATCATCTCCACGAGCTTGCGCTGGGTGAGCTGGAAACCGGCGATGGGCTGGTCGAACTGCACCCGTTCACCCGCGTACGACAGTGCCGACTCGTAACAGGCCCTCGCAGCGCCGCACGCTCCGAACGAGATTCCGAACCGAGCTTCGTTGAGGCAGCTGAGGGGACCTCGCATGCCGACTACCTCGGGTAGTGCTGCGTCAGCGGGCAACCGCACCGAATCCATCACGAGTTCGCTGGTCACCGATGCCCGCAGGCTGACCTTGCGGTGGATCTCGGGCGCTGAGAAGCCGGCGGTGTCGGTGGGCACGACGAAGCCTCGGACCTTGCCGCCGTCGGGGCCATCGGGGTCGGTGCGGGCCCATACGACTGCGACATCGGCGATGGAGCCGTTGGTGATCCACATCTTGGCGCCGTCGAGGATCCAGTCACCTGAGGCGTCCTGGCGGGCAGTCGTACGCATCGAGCTGGGATCCGACCCCGAGTCGGGTTCGGTGAGTCCGAAGCAGCCGACGAACTCTCCCGACGCCATGCCGGGCAGCCACTGCTGTTTCTGTTCCTCGGAGCCGAACGCCCAGATCGGGAACATCGCGAGCGATCCCTGCACCGAGACGAAGCTTCGTACTCCCGAGTCGCCCGCCTCCAGTTCCAGACACGCGAGTCCGTACTGGGTTGCGGACACCCCGGCACATCCGTAGCCGTGGAGGTGCATGCCGAGCAGCCCGAGCGCCCCGAACTCCTTGGCCATCTCCCGGGGAAACATTCCCTGGTCGAACCAGTCGCCCACCTCTGGCAGCACCCGGTCCCGTACGAACCGCCGCACCGTGTCGCGCCCCAGGCGTTCCTCGTCATCGAGGAGGTCGTCGATCGCCAGCACGTCCAGGGGATCGACCTGGCCGGGGATTCTGTCGTGGCTCATGTCGCCGAGGCTACCGCCGCACCGTTGCGCGCCCGAAGTAGCGCCGGGCGACGTCCCGACCCGCCGCTAGTTGACCTTCGGCTCCTTCGGCAGCCCGAGAAGCCGCTCGCCGATGATGTTCCGCTGGATCCCAGACGTGCCTCCCGCGATCCGCGCGCGGCGCGGACAACAGCACCGTCGTGGTGTCACGGTCGAGCATCGAGTCCAGCCGTCGGCGCAGCGAGATTCCCCGCTGATGTGCGCAGGCTCGCCAGATCAGATCCCGCTTCCGGCTCGCCTGCCACTTGCGACCGTCGTCCGCGAGTTCTGGCGGCAGGATCGCCCCGTAGTGCGCGGTGCTCGGCCGGCACAGTCCGCCAGCCGTGCGGTAGCACGCTCGCCGAAAGGCTCAGCGGACTCGCTGTCTACCTCTCGATCATGGCGGCTGTCGATGTCTCCCGTGACTCCCCATTCCTTTTCATGCGCCTCGCCTGGGCGGATTCGTCGCAATCTCGGGCCGGTTGTGCCAGAGCCGGCCCGTCATGGGCCCGCAGGGGGGGATCTACCCAGCTCTATGAACGACGTTCTTGTTGTGTGGATTCTTGGGCACCCGTACTCTCAGTGGTCATGGCGCGTGCGGGGGCGATTACCGAGGGACCTTTTGTGTCCCAGGCACCGAAACTGGGCTTCATCGGTGGGTTCGACGGAATACGTGGGATCGGCATCCTGATGGTGCTCTCACAGCACGCGTACAGCGGGCTGTATCCCTCTGCGGCGGGCATCGTCGACATGTTCTTCGTGATGTCGGCATTTCTCATCGTGTCCCTGCTCATGCAGGAGCACCGTGACTCCCACGGCATCAACTTCCGCAAGTTCTACGCCCGCCGCGGCATTCGTTTGTTGCCCACCGCCTATC
>JBPCTP010000319.1:0-10016 GCA_051011615.1 Microthrixaceae bacterium
GCACCCGGGTGCTTGCGAGCAGTCGTCCGACGGCAGCCAGCTCCGCGTCCGTACCCGCTTCGGAGAAGTGCTGCTCCCACTTTTCCGCGGCGGCATCGTGGCTCTCAACGAGGACCCTGATGGCTTCGAGCTGAAGTGCCGAGAGCAAGGCGGATTTCGACGAGAAGTAGGTGTAGATCGTACCGACAGCGCAGTCGACCCGATCGGCCACGTCCTGCATCGTCAGTGCTTCGATTCCACCCTCGGCGAGGATCGCCGATGCCGCCTCGGTGATCTGCTTGTTGCGTGCCGCCCTGTTGCGGGCCCTTCGGCCTGTGTTCACCATGTTGTGGTTCGCCTCGTTCTCGGTCAGTCATTCAGTCGGTCAGCGAGCGGATCGGGCTGGGTCGGGGCCCGGTTCATCTTGGGGTGGGGACGCGCACTACATGCTGGCAGTCCCGGTCCGGTAGGTTTCGCTTGCTGGTAAGTATTCTGAACTCTATTCAGCAATGGGTCAAGTCGGCGCTGGGCCCTCACGGCGTGTTCGCTCGGTCCAGCCAATCTGACGACCCGTCAGATTCTGTCCTATCTTGGGAACATGACTCGTGGACTCATCTCGGTCGCCGGCCAACTCCCGCACTGGCGATTGAAGCGAAGCGCTGTCGCCGAGGTGCTGGGCGGCAACCAGGGCAAGGGAACCCGCACCGTCGCCTCCTACGACGAGGACTCGGTAACACTCGCCGTGGCAGCTGGTCGCACTGCGATGGGGCACCGGGGAGCGGTTGCACCACGATCACTCTGGTTCGCGACGACGACTGCACCGTATGCGGAGAAGTCGAGCGCACCGATCGCCCATGCCGCGCTGCGCATCGACGGCGACGTGTTGGCGGCGGATGCCGCCGGCGGCCTGCGGGGCGCGAACGGAGCGCTCCGCTCGGCGCTGCACTCCATCGATGAGTCCGTGTTGGTGCTGGCGGGCGACGTCCGCACGGGTCCGGCCGGTGGTCCAGAGGAGCGTGACGGAGGCGATGCGGGCGCCGCTCTGTTGGTCGGGGACTCAGCCGCCGCACCACTGCTGGCCGAGTATCTCGGCGGAGCATCCGCCACCCGCGAGTTCCTCGACCGCTGGCGCGCCCCCGGAGAACTGCGCACCCACGCCTGGGAGGAGCGCTTCGGCCAACAGCGCTATGCAGAGCTTGCCGATCAGGCCTGGACCGCAGCACTGAAGAACGCGTCGCTGGAGGTCGACCAGGTCCGCGAGGTGGCGATCGTCGGTCCGCACGCGCGAGCCGGCGCAAAGCTTGCCAAGTCGCTCGGTGCCGCCGGCGTGACCGTCTCCGACACGCTGGCCGCCACTGTCGGATTCACAGGAGCGGCGCACGGTCCATTGATGCTGGCAAGCCTGGTCGAGCAGGCCGAACCCGGTGCGGTCATCGGGCTCGTGTCGATGGCCGACGGCGCGGATGTGTTCCTGTTCAAGCGAACCGAGGTGGCTCGGGGCGCCGGTCCCGCAGTTGCCCAGCAGGTGGAGCACGGCGACGACTCACTGGCATATGCGAAGTACCTGCAATGGCGGGCTGTGTTGCCATCCCAACCGCCGAACCGGCCCGAGCCGGCGCGCATGTCGGCGTCGGCGGCGGAGCGCAGACTCGACTGGAAGTACGGATTCGTAGGATCGGTGGACCGAAGCAGCGGGGCGGTACACCTGCCGCCTTCGAGGGTGAGCTTCAAGGGTGGTGCGGTCGATGAGATGGACCTGGCACCGATGGCGGATACTCCGGCCAAGGTCGTCACCTTCACTATCGATTCGCTGGCCTACTCACCCTCACCGCCCACGATTTTCGCCGTGTGTGATTTCGATGGCGGCGGCCGGCTACCAGTGGAGCTGACCGACGTGACACCTGATGCAGTCAGCATCGGCATGGATGTGGAGATGACGTTCCGCCGTATAGGCACCGCAGACGGCATTGCCAACTACTTCTGGAAGGCGCAGCCCAGCGGTCTCTCCGGGGCGACGAAGGGATCGAACTGATGGGAAGCCACGGAATCAAGGATCGCGTAGCGATCATCGGCATGGGTTGCACGCCCTTCCGGGAACACTGGGACCGAAGCACCGATGACCTCATGGTCGACGCAGTCACCGACGGTCTCGGCAATGCAGGGGTGACCAAGGAACAGGTCGACGCCTGGTGGCTGGGAACCGCCCAGTCCGGTATGTCGGGCATCACCCTGGCGGCGCCGCTCAAGTTGGAGGGCCGGCCCGTCACCCGCGTGGAGAACTATTGCGCCACCGGGTCCGAGGCCCTGCGGCAGGCCTGCTACGCAGTCGCGTCCGGCGCGTATGACATGGCTGCCGCCGTCGGAGTGGAGAAGGTGAAGGACTCCGGCTACCAGGGGCTGAACGCGTTTCCGATTCCGACCGACGGTACCCAGCGCACTCTCACGGCCGCGGCGATGTTCAGCCTCGTCGCTCCCGCCTATGCCGAGCGCTACGGCGTGGATCCCGGTGAACTGCGCCGGACCCTGGCTCGAATCGCATCGAAGAACCACTCCAACGGCGCAAAGAACCCCCGCGCCCAGTTCCGCAGGGAAATGGATGTCGACGCCATATGTGCGATGCCCGAAGTTGCCGGCATGCTGTCGGTGTTCGACTGTGCCGGGGTGGCTGACGGGGCGGCCAGCGCCATCGTCGTGCGCGCCGAGGACGCCCACCGCTACACCGACAAACCGATCTACGTGAAGGCATTGAGCTTCGTGGCCGGCAACGGTTCCGGCCTGCTGGATCCGGAATACGACTACACGCACTTCCCCGAGTCCGAGTGGGCGGCCAACGATGCGTATGCCCAAGCGGGCATCACCGACCCGCGATCCGAGCTCGCCATGGCCGAGGTGCACGACTGCTTCACCCCGACCGAGCTGGTGCTCATGGAGGACCTCGGCTTCTCCGAACGCGGGGAAGCGTGGCGGGACTGCGAGGAGGGCGCGTTCGACCTCCACGGTGAGCTGCCGGTGAACACCGACGGTGGACTCAAGTCCTTCGGCCACCCGGTTGGAGCATCGGGTTTGCGGATGCTCTTCGAATGCTGGCTGCAGCTCAGGGGTGAGGCACCGCAGGAGCGGCGCATCGATACCGCAGAGCGCGGTTTGGCGCTCACACACAACCTCGGTGGATATCCCGGCGAGATGGTCAGCTTCGTTGGCATTTGGGGTAGCCGAACGGGCTGATCCCCGGCAGGATGGGATGGATGCAAAAGGCGGAGCGCTGACATGGATCCGGTAACCGGTCTGCCGGACCGAACGAAACTGATGGAGACCCTCGTAGAGATGATCTCCGAGGGCGAGAAACCCGCGCTCTTCGCCGTTGCGATGGACGGCTACGACGACCTCGCCGCCGAGCAGCCCGCCGGGGCGGAGGCAGCGATGCGGGAAGTGGGCAACCGTCTCAGCAAGCTCGTGCGATCGAACGACGTGCTCGCCGTGCTGGGCCCAGGTCTGTTCGCGCTGGCCGGCCCCGGTGTTGAAGAGGCAGATGCCGAAGTGGTGCTGGATCGAGTCCGGGGCGTCTTCGCGATGCCGGTGGAGGTGGGTGGCGAGGTTGTGTCGTTTCCCGTCACGGTCGGGATCGCCCCATACGTTGCCAACACCAGCGCCGACGAGGTGATCGTGTTTGCCGAGGCCGATCTCTCACGTCGGCGCGGCTGATCACCGTGGTGGCGAACCCTGCTCTGCGCGAGCTGATCTCCAAGGGTGGCGTCATCACAGCCGCTGGGTGCTTCGACCCCTTCTCGGCTCGCATCGCCGCCGAGGCTGGCTTCGAAGTCGTGTACATGACCGGAAACGGTGCATCTGCGGTGCGCCTCGGGAGTCCTGATGTGGGTCTGATGACCCTCACCGAAATGGCCGACCAGGCATCCCGGATCGCTAATGCCGTGGACGTGCCCTTGATCGCTGACGCGGACACCGGGTTCGGTGGCGCGCTCAGTGTGATCCGCGCGGTGGAGGCCTACGAACGGGCAGGTGTGGCCGCACTCCACCTGGAGGACCAGGCCATGCCAAAGCGTTGTGGGCACCTGGATGGCAAGGAACTGGTCAGCGTGTCCGAGCATGCAGGACGGATCCGGGCGGCAGCGGATGCGCGCACGGCGAGCGGGCCGCTGATCATCGGCCGAAGTGATGCCGTGTCCGTCGAAGGCACCGACGCCGCGATCGAACGCGCATTGGCCTATGGCGAGGCCGGCGCAGACCTGCTCTTCCTGGAGGGCCTGCCCGATGAGGGCGCAATCACGCGCGCCGTCGAGGTGCTCGGGCAGTGGCCGTTGGTCTACGCCTGGGTGGAAGGCAGGGGACCCCGGCTCACGGCTACCCAGTTGGGAGAGCTTGGGATGAAGGTCGTGATCTTCCCGATCACGGCGGTGCTGGCGACGTTGCACAACCTGCGGCGCCTCTACGCCACTCTTCGCACCGACGGCACCCCGGTGGCGATGATGGATCAGATGGCCACGTTCGAGGAGTTCAACGATTTCATGGGGGCATCGGATGCCGCCGAGATCGAGAGCAGGTACACATGAGACTCGGAATTCTGCCCCCATACCGATCGGGCGTGGTGGCCGATCCGATCTGGATGACGGAGTTCGCGCAGCTCGCCGAATCCGTCGGCTTCGAGTCGCTCTACCTGGTGGAACACGCGGCCGTGGCCGCCGGCTACGCGGACGGCTATCCCTACAGTGCGGATGGTCGCATGCCGCTGCCGGAGGACTGCCCGATACCTGATCCCCTCGAGTTGACCGCCTATCTTGCGGGCCGAACCGAGACGCTGCGGTTCAGCACCGGCGTTCTGGTGGGACCGAACCACAATCCCGTCGTGCTCGCCAAGCGCCTGGCGACCCTCGATGCCCTCAGCGCCGGTCGAGTCGATGCGGGATTCGGCGTTGGCTGGATGCGCGAGGAGGTGGAGTCCACCGGTGCCGACTTCAGCACGCGGGGGCGTCGGACAACCGAATTGCTGGTTGCGCTGAGAACGCTGCTCGACGATGACCCGGCGAGCTTCTCCGGCGAGTTCTTCGAGTTCTCCGACCTGCGGGTACACCCGAGACCATCCGGGCGAATCCGCCTGGATGTTGGCGGCCACGCGGAGGCCGCGGCGCTGCGAGCGGGACGCGTGGGAGATGGGCTTCACCCACTGGGCCTGGACCCGGAGACACTCGAGGGCAGGTGGGAGCTGGCACGCGCCACTGCTTCAGGAGCGGGGCGGAATCCGGATGCTCTGGAGCTCTCGTTGACGATGGCGTTGTGGAAGCTCGACGCCGACGCGATGGAGACAGCCCGTGCGGCCGGTGCCAGTCGGATCATCTGTTCCACGGCAACTTCGGACTCCGGTGTGAGACCCTCGGAGATGGAGAAGTCAATGCGCGCAGCGGTGGAACTCGCCCAGGCCTGACAACACGGGCCTGACAACACGGGCCTGACAACACCACCTGACAGCGGGCATCATCAGGAGATGGCAGCGATCATTCCTCCGGGGCAGACGGTCTGGGGATTCCAGCTTCCGATCCAGTCCCAGTCGACCATCTACGTCCAGCCGTGGGAGGTGGATGCCGACACCGAGGACCTGGCGCAGATCGTGCGGGCGGCAGACCGCGCCGGAGCCTTCTACGTGGCGGTGTGTGACCACGTTGGAATTCCGCGACCGGCGGACGAGGCCATGTCGGCCACCTGGTACGACACGATCGCCACTCTCGGCTGGATCGCCGGTATCACGGAGTCGGTGCACCTGCTGAGCCATGTGTACGTGTTGCCCTACCGTCATCCACTGATGGTGGCGAAGTCGTTCTCGACGCTCGACGCCCTGTCCGATGGCCGTGCGATTTGTGGTGTCGGCGCCGGGCACCTGGAATCCGAGTTCGCGATGCTGGGTGTGGACCACGCGTCCCGCGGTCGCGAACTGGAAGCTGCGCTGCCTGTGCTTCGATCAGCTTTCGAGGAGGGGTATCCCGTCGTTGACGTCGCCGGCGAGCCACACGAGGTGGGTCTGGCTCCCCGTCCGGTCCGCTCCGGTGGTCCTCCGATCTGGGTCGGCGGCTCCTCGCCCGCAGCCATACGCCGAGCCGCACAGCTCGCCGATGGTTGGCTACCGCAGGGCCCACCCGAGATCGGCACCCGCAATGCCATCGCCCGCATCCGCGAACTTCGTGACGAAGCAGGCCTGCCTTCTGCTTTCGACATGGGATTCAACTGCGCCCCGTTGCATCTGGACGGCACGAACTCAGATGAGGTGGCGGACGGACTGGCGCGCTTCGCCGAGAGAGGAATCAACCAACTTCAGCTTCGGTTCACCGCCGACAGCGCTGGCGAGTACTGCGATCAGATTGACCGATTCGGTGCCGAGGTGGCACCGCAGCTCAACTGAACCGGGTGCCGGTCACTCCCCGGCGCGCTTGCGCAGCTCATCGTTCTGCGCTTCGAGTTCCGCCATCCTTTGGGCCATGCCCTTGAGCATGGAACGAGACAACGAGGGCAGGTCGTCGAGGAGGGTGTTGAATCCTCTCTTGTCGATCACCTCGAGCACCAGGTCCTTGGCTGCCACCACCGAGGCGGTGCGGGGGATGGAATCAAGCAGGGCGATCTCACCGAAGTAGGCCCCGGGGCCGATGCGGGCGACCTTCTCGTTGTCCTTGATGATGTCCGCCTCGCCGGAGATGATCATTGCGAATTCCTGGCCGAGGTCTCCCTGGCGCAACACGGTGCGGCCGGCCTCCACGTGAACTTCGTCCGCGACCCTGTCGATCTCGGCGAGCTGGCCTTCGTCGCATCCGGCAAAGATCGGCAGGTTGCGGAAATGGGCGTTGGCGTCCGTCGAGTCGTTCACGACCCGGAGGTTAGTCATGTGCGACGATCGGCTGATGCCGAACTCCGCGCAGACTCCCCATCCGTCGCCGCAGCCCGACCTTTCATCCAAGCGCGGCGCCGTGCCCACGCCCGGCACCGTTGTTGTGACCGGTGGGGCGTCAGGCATCGGTGCGGCGACGTGCAGGCGATTGGCAGCGACGTTCGCCCATGTGGTGGTGCTCGACCGCGACGCAGCGGGTGCCGAGCGCATCGCCGATGGGATCGGTGGTGTGGCCGTCGTGGCCGACGTGGCCGATCCGGAGCAGGTGGATGGGGCGTTCGAGATGATCTCGGGCCTCTGTGGCGGCGAGCTGCGGGGCCTGGTCAACAACGCCGGGGTCGGCAACCTGAAGCCGCTGGAGCAGTACACGCCTGAGGAGGTCGATCTCATCTGGCGAGTCAACGTGGCCGGTACATACAACTGCCTGCGGGCGGCAGCGCCATACCTACGTGCCACGCAGGATGCGGCGGTGGTGAACATCGCCAGCGTTTCCGGGATCAGGCCGACCCGTGGCGAGGCACCGTATTCGGCGGCCAAGGCGGCGGTGGTGGCACTCACCAGCTCGGCGGCGCTGGAATGGGCACCGCAGGTGCGGGTCAACTGTGTGTCGCCCGGCTTCATCCGTACGCCACTCAACGAGATGCTCGCCTCGGACGACTCCCTGAGAGAAGGAATCGAGCAGAGGACGCCGCTGGGCCGGATGGGCAATTCCGAAGAGACGGCCGAGTTGATCGCAGCGCTGCTGAGCGCTGCCCATGGCTACCTGACAGGGCAGAACATCGTTCTCGACGGTGGGTCAACGCTCGACAGCTCACAGATGGATCCCGTTCTGGCCCCGCTGTTGGGCGGAGCCACGACACAACCCTGACGATCTGACGACCCGTCAGAGATTCCCGTAGGCTCGCTACCCATGGCAAAAAGCGCGGCAGGAAGCGAACGTGAATACGGGCTCATCATCGGCGGAGAGACGGTGCCGGGGGACCGCACCTACGACATCGTCAACCCTGCGACAGAGGAAGTTGTGGCGCAGGCTCCGGAGGCATCCGTGGCGCAGGCCGAGGCCGCAGTCGAGGCCGCAGGCGACGCCTTCGACACCTGGTCCCGCAGCAGGCCCGAGGAACGGGCGGATCTGCTGAACCGTGCTGCGGACCTGATCGACGAACACGCGGACGAACTGATTCCACTCGTGGTGGCCGAGACCGGTGCCACGCTGCGGACCACCTCCACGATCCAGGTTCCACAGGCGGCGGCCCGCCTGCGCCGCTATGCAGCTGGCGCGATGGAGCCGACCGTGGACCCCCTGCCCCCGTCGGTGATGCCTTCGACGGCGCTTGCGCCCGGTGGGCTGGTCTCCGCGGCGGTCAACCGCGCTCCCGTTGGCGTCGTTGCCTGCATCACCTCGTACAACTTCCCAATGGTCAACATGGCCGGCAAGATCGGCCCGGCGCTGGCAATGGGCAACCCGGTGGTCGTGAAACCGGCACCGCAGGATCCACTCGGTGTGATCCGGATGGTCGAGCTGATGAACGAGGCGGGTTTCCCCCCGGGCGTCATCAACGTGGTCGTCGGCTCCGAGGTGGCCCCGTCGGAAGCCGTGGTGTCGCATCCGCGGACCGACATGATCTCCTTCACCGGCTCCACCGGGGTCGGCCAGCACATCGGAGCCGTTGCCGGTGGTGCCAACAAGCGCCTGCTGCTGGAGCTCGGCGGCAAGGGTGCGGCGATCGTGCGTGAGGACGCAGACCTCAAGACCGCCATCAACGGGATCGCGTCGGTGTGGGGTTTCCACTCCGGGCAGATCTGCACGGCACCGACACGGGTGATCGTGCACCGATCCGTGCACGATGAGCTGGTCGGTGGCCTGAAGATGGCCGCCGAGTTCATGAAGGTCGGCGATCCCAATGACAAGGGAACCCTCGTGGGGCCGCTCATCTCCGACAAGCAGCGTGGCCACGTGGAGACGCTCGTGGCGGCTGGGGTCTCCGAGGGCGCCGAGGTCGCGGTCGGTGGCACTCGCGGAGACATGGAGCGCGGCTTCTTCTACGAGCCCACGCTCATGGTCGGCTGTTCGCCGGAGATGGAGCCCGTGCGCGAGGAGTTCTTCGGCCCGGTCATCGTGGTCGTGCCGTACGACGAGGATGACGAGGCAGTGGAGATCGCGAACGACTCCGACTACGGGCTCTACTCCTATGTGTTCTCCGCCGATGCAGGCAAGGCATGGAGCATCGCCAAGCGACTGCGCTCCGGCAACGTCGGGATCAACACGTTGCAACGCAACCACGAGGCGCCCTTCGGCGGGTTCAAGCAGTCAGGCGTGGGCCGCGATGGCGGCAGCTATGGCCTTCTGGCCTACTCCGAGCTCCAGTCGATCGTCTGGTCGACCTGATTTCCGGGCCTCGTCGCCCAGAACCAGAAGAATTCTCCCAACTTTGTGTCAGAACCCGCGCTTGCGCGCTCTTGGCCGGTGAAGGCGACAACGGGTCGCCACCGAAACCGGAGATCGCAAGCCATGTTCAACACGATCAACACCGCCCACAACAACACCGCCCACAACAACACAGCCAGCGAAGCAACAGAATCCTTCTTGGTCCGCAACGGTCGCCGTTTCGCAGCGGTTGCGTTCATCGCCCTCGCCGGTTCGGCCGGCATCAGCGGTGTCGCTTCCGCCAAGGATGCCCCGGCCCAGGACGGCAAGGACGACCACGCCGAGATGATGGAGTCCGACTACGCCGAGCCGCACTGGAGCGTCCCGGACCACGGCCAGGACCTGATCATCGAGGAGTATGACGAACCCCTGTCGACCCTTGAGGACATTGACGACCTGGATGACCCCAAGGATCCGGTCGACCCCGAGGACCCAGGGGAAACGACCACCACCACGACCAGTGAGCCCGAGTACCCGGAATACCCGGAGTACCCCGAGGACGAGTACCCCGAGTACCCCGAGGTCGAGGGCGAGACCGTGGAGCGCACGGGTGGCAAGGAACTCGCCTACACCGGCAGTGACAGCAAGCTTCCGCTTGTCGGCGGCGGCCTGGTGGTTGCCGGCGGTCTCGCCGCCGGAGCCTCTGTGCTCTCCCGTCGGGCCAAGGCGAACGCCTGAGCCGGCAGGGACCGGTCAACAACACGATCCCCTCCAACAAGGAGTGCC
>JBPCTP010000320.1:0-11448 GCA_051011615.1 Microthrixaceae bacterium
GCTGCGGGCCGACCGTGGTGATCTCTCCACCTACACAGACGCCGAACTGCTGGAACGGGTGCGCGAGATCCGCCCGGTGCTGCACCACCTGTTCACCCAGCACGTGGTTTTGGGGTCGAGCGCGGCAGCAGCACCCGGAATCCTCGGCGCAGTCGCGGAGGCAATAGGCGATCCGTCGATGCCTATGAAGGTTCTCTCCGCACTCGGAGATGTGGACTCCGCCCTGCCGAGCCTCGCCCTGTGGAAGATGTCGCGAGACATCCGTGCAGACGAAGGCCTCTGCGGCGCGTTCGATGCCGGTATCGAGGGCCTTCTGGAACGCCTCGCAGCGGACGACTCACCCGCATCGAAGAAGCTCCTTGCCGACTGGAACGACTTTCTCTTCGAGTTCGGTTCCCGCGGACCCAACGAGTGGGACATCCACGCCGACTCCTGGGAGTCGGCACCTGCCTTGGCGCTCGCAGCGCTCGATCGGGTGCGGCTCCAGGGCGACGACGAATCCCCAGGTCTCCGCAACGATGCCGCAGTCGCCCAGCGCAACGAGGTGACAGCGGAAGTCCGGGCGAAGCTGGCCGATGATGAAGAACTGGCGGGCATGTTCGAAGCCGCTCTGACCGCCTCGATCATGATGTCGTACCGCGAACGGACCAAGTCCACGATCGTCCGAGTGATCCACGAGGCACGTATGGCGTTTCGCGAGCTGGGTCGTCGCCATGCCGATGCGGGGGACATCGGTGAACAGGACCATGTCTTCATGCTGCTCAACTCCGAGCTGGACGACTTCGTGGCCGACCCGGCCGCTTTTGCAAGCACCCTTGCGCACAGATCGGCTGACTACGAGAAGCTCTGGGACATAGAACCCCCGTTCATCATCAGCGACGGCGATCTCCCGCCGATGACGAGTTGGAAGCGGCGAACGCGTGCGAAACACGACGGCACCCTGGATGGCGGCTCCGAACTGGCGGGGGTATCGGGTTCACCGGGTGTGGTGCGCGGTACAGCACGGGTGGTGTTGGACCCGCGGAACCCAGCAGCATTGGAGCCGGGGGACATCCTTGTGGCGCCACACACCGATCCATCGTGGACACCGCTGTTCATGACCGCGGGCGGGGTAGTGGTTGATGTTGGTAGCCCGAACAGCCATGCAGTGATCGTGTCGCGCGAGTTGGCCCTGCCCTGTGTGGTATCCGCCACAGGGGCGACCACCTCGATTCCCGACGGTGCTGCCGTCGAGGTCAACGGTGACACCGGCGTGGTCAAGGTCCTCGAGTCGACCTGAGATGGAAGCGACCGGTTAGACGATGGCGAGGGACTTCGAGGACGTATCCGGATTCGCGCTCTCCGAGGATCAGGAGAGGGTGCTGTATGCCAAGCAGACCGAGTGCACCTTCATGTGGACAAACTCCGCCGGCGAGCCGGTTGGGGTGATCATGAACTACGTGGCCCATGACGGTTCGTTCTGGCTCACGGCCACGAGACAACGCGCACGGGTTGCGGCCATCGAGCGCGATCCTCGGGTGGCGATAGCCATTTCCAGTCGGGGCACCGACATCGGGGTCAGCCAGAGCGTCACCCACAAGGGGATTGCCACGGTGCACGACGACCAGGCCACGAAGGGCTGGTTCTATCCGGCATTGGCTGCAACCGTGCGCCCGGATTCGGAGTCGGAACAACAGGCGTTCGTGGAGCACCTCGACTCACCCAGTCGTGTGGTCATCGAGGTGCAGCCCACGAAGCGGATCAGCTTCGACAGCGAACCGATGCTCCGGGGCTCCGCCGCCGGAATGTCACGCAGCGAGCTCTGAGCCGGTACCTCCAGCTCAGAGCAACCGTCGCAGGCCTTCAACGCAACGGGAGACGAACTCCACTCCGTCGGTTTCCCCGGCAGCCGCATTGCAGACCTCGAGGCTCCACGGTGCCGTCGTTCCCGTATGCCGGATTGCTTCGATGAAGCTGCGCAGATCCATCTCGCCATCTCCTGGCGGAACGCGGTTGCGGCGAGTGTCCTCCTCATAGTCCTCGAGTGCTGCAACGAGTGGCCCGTCGCTGAGCTGCACGTCGACAACCAACTCTCCGGGTATCGCCCTGATCTGGTCGAGATCGTTGGCCCCCCTTCTGTGGTGCCACATGTCGACGCAGAGGCCGCCGTTTGGACGATCGGCTGCCTCAGCGATGCGCTGGGCATCAGTGGCCGTGCCGACAGCGGTCGTCGGCATGAATTCGAGACCGACCAGGAGGCCGTGGTCGGCGGCCCGGTCGCAAAGGGCTCCGAATAGTTCGGCGATGTCGCCAGTCGTGCCGACTGGGGGAGCGAGTACGTGCAGGCTTCGGCACTCGAAGCGATCAGCGATTCGGAACGCGGTTGCCTCCTGCTGGAGTGCCTCCGGGGTGCCGGCCCGCGACGAGTCGCCCCAACTTCGCAGCGCATCGATCTCGGCCAGGCACAGTCCCTGTTGGTCAAGAAGACCAACGAGGGAGTCGGCCACACCATCTGACTCCAGCCTCATGTAGTCGCCGACGTACAACCCGATCGCCTTGCAGCCCGCGATGGCCGCGGCGTCGACGCGTTGGGCTATGTCGTGGTGACGACCAAGCGTGAAGTGGCTCAGCACGATGTCGTCGCTGCGCAGGTCTCTGGGCATGAGAGCAGTGGGCATCTGCGATCATTGTCATCCAGTCGATCGAGGAGCACCGCAATGGGGCGTTTGGACGCAAAGGTGGCCGTCGTCACTGGCGGTGCCAGTGGCATCGGCGCAGCCATCGTCGGGCGGTTCATCGAAGAAGGTGCCGTTGCAGTGGTCGCAGACGTCCGGGGCGCCTCCGACGACGCGATGATTGCGCGGCATGGTGACTCGGCCCGGTTCTGCCACACGGATGTGACGGTGGAAGCTGACGTCGCCGCGGCGGTTGATCTGGCGGTGTCGGAGTTCGGTCGCCTCGATGTGATGGTCAACAACGCCGGGGTCGTGGGTGCGGTCGGCCCGATAGCCGAAACGAGCGAATCGTCCTACGACGACACGATGGCTGTGTTGCTCAAGGGCGTGTTCCTCGGCACCAAACACGCCGCCCGCGCCATGTTGGACCAGGGCTCGGGCGTGATCGTCTCGACCTCCAGCACAGCCGGTGTTGTGGGCGGGCTGGGCCCGCACCTCTACACCGCCGCGAAACACGGCTTGATCGGGCTCACGAGGTCCGTGGCCAACGAGCTGGGGCCTCGTGGGATCCGGGTGAACGCCGTGGCTCCCGGCTCCACGGTGACGCCCATGGTGAGGACGCTCCGAAGCGAATCACCCGAGGACGAACACGCGGTCGCCGAAAGACTTGCATCGCGTGTGCTGCTCAACTCGGCGATAGAGGCCACAGATGTTGCGAACGGGGTCGTCTACCTTGCGAGCGATGAGGCCCGGCATGTCACGGGACAGACTCTTGTGATCGACGCAGGTCAAACGGCCAGCGGCACCGATACCCACCGTTTCCATCTAGGGGAGAACGCATGATCATCGTCGCCGGATATCTCGACTTCGCGGACCGGGACGCCCGTGATGGTGCCCTCGCGCAGGGAGAAGCGCTTCAGCGGGCGACACGCGAGGAGGAATCCGGCTGTGGGGCCTACTGCCTCTCGGCTGATCCTGTGCACGACAACCGGGTGCTCGTCCATGAGTTGTGGGCAGACGAATCATCGCTCGCTGCGCATTTCGAGCATCCGTACTTCCAGCAGATGCGCGCCGTGTTCCACCGTTTCGAACGCACCGGCGGAGAAGTGAAGAAGTATCGCTGCGACTTGTCCGAACCCGTGCACGACGAGACGGGTAGCGTTCGACCGGACTTCTTCACAGCTAGCTAGATGCCCGACGAGGAACAGCACCGTCGGGAGATCATCGACCTGGCCGTTGCATACTGCCGGATCGTCGACAGCGGGGACTTCGATTCACTTCGCAAGGTCTTCACTCCAGCCGCCTCGGCGCAGTTGGGCGGATCCGGGCAGTCGGGCATCGCCGAGATCATGGAACGACTGTCGACCGCGCTCGGCAAGTTCGACAGCTGGGAACATCACGTCGATGCTCACCAGGTGAGCGTCGACGGCCTCTCGGCCTCGGCGAGCTGCTCGGTGCGAGCTGTCCATGTCCGCCCTGAGGGCAGTTCGCCGCGCACCGACACGATCATTGGCACCTACGACGACAAGTTGGTCCACACCGCCGACGGGTGGCGAATCTCCCACCGTTGCCTCACGGTTGTGGATCGCTGGTGATCTGCACTGGGGAGCCGTGGTCAGTCGGCGAGTGCCAGGAGCACCTCGTTGTGGCGGAGGAACCACGGCTTCCATGGTGGGTCATAGCGCGCCCAGATCGGGTCTCCGGCGGTGGTCAGGTTGGCCCGATCCACGGTGAGGCGTAGTTGTCGGAGGTTCCTGTCATGCAGGCTCTTTGACCAGGTGCCTCGGTAGGCGAGCGCGGCGAGACGCTGCGCCCCGACCTCCTCGATCTTGACCCGGTCGTCGTTGGGTACGGGCAGCGACTCGGCGGTGTACTCGCGGGGCATCATGAAGCGCACCTCGAAGCGATCGTCCGCGGGAACCTGCAGCACCGGACTGGTCATGGCGATCTTCTCGCTCGTGCCGTCGCCAGAGTCGTTGCCGCCGAAGATGTACCGGGCAAGGATCCCGAAGCCGGCGTTGCCGGCGTTCTGTTGGGACCCGCCAACCCTCGTCGCGGCCACCATGTACGGCTCGTAGTGGCGGATCTCCACCGGTCCGATGCTTCGTTCGACTGTGTATTGCGGACTGTCCAATGCCATGTCCGCTACTTCGGGGCCGAGGGTGCTTGCGGATGCACAGATCAGCTCTGTTGCGCCGCTGCATCCCAGCGGGATCGGATCCGAGATGGCGGTACCATCAGGCTCGGCAGCGACTACCCGATCCGAAGAGGCCCAAGATGCTGTTCAGCGCCCACGTCGTAGACACTTCCCCTGCGAAGGCCCTGACGCGCCGCCCGCCCAAGCCGCAGAGTGTTCCAGGTCTGTTGTCGGCCAGAACTGCGAACTGTGCTCCCTTCACTCCCGGAGCGATGCCGCGCCCGCAGCTGGCACGCGAGACGCTAATTGCCTGCTGGGAGGACGAAGCGTCGATGGACAGCTTCGTGGAGAACGACCCGGGTGGGCAGGTCTTCGCCGGTGGGTGGAGCGTGAAGATGGAGTTGTTCCGCTCCGTGGGAGTGTGGCCCGGTATCGACGACGACATGGACGCGGTCGCCGGTGAGGGCTCGGCGCCCGAGAGTGGACCGTCGGTGGCCATCACGATCGGCACCGCATATCTGCGGACCATCAGGCCATTCCTGAAGGTCAACGCCGGGCTCGAAGAGCAGTTCCTGCGATCATCTGACGCAATCTGGGGTACCGGCTTCACCAACCTGCCCCAACGCCTTGTGGGAACGCTCACGGTATGGGACCACGCCGATTCCGCCGAGCGGTTCATGCGCTCAGGCGCGCATGGCGCCGCTGTGAGGGCTCACTTCGATCCGGCGAAGGATCCGACCGGACACACCTTCGTCACCGGCGGTGGCTTCTTCGGATTCCGGCCGATCTCGATGAGTGGCGGACTCTCCGGCAGGAACTCTGTGCCCGAGCTTCTGTCCGATCCCTCTTCGGTCTAGCGCGGTCGCTGCGAGACTGCATCCAGGCGTCGCCGACACCGTGCACTGTCACGATCCTCGGCACCGGCGGCACGCCTCTGCATTCAGGACCCATCCGCGGTGCGAGCCCGTTCACGTACCCGCCCGTCGCCAGTGTGAAGGTGGACCTCGGCGAGTGAATACGATGGCGGTCGTGCGCGACCATGATCCGAGAATGTCTCCGCGCGCCGGCTCGGATCGTCCCGTTCTGTGATCTCGTCCCTGCCAACCCGTCGCACGGCGTTGGTGGGCCGCGATGCTGACGTCGCAGATGTAGTTGCCCTTCTCGCCACCTCTCGCCTGGTCACGTTGCTCGGGGTCGGGGGAGTGGGCAAGACCTCGTTGGCACTGGAGGTTGCCCGGCAGTCCGAGGCCGACTTCGAAGTTCACTTGGTGGATCTCGCAAGCTCTGGTTCCGACGCATCAGTCGACGCATCGGTCGCAGACCAACTCGGGCTCGTGGCGACGCCTGAGGTGGCTCCGCTCGATGCGCTCGTGGGTTACTTCGGTGCGAACAGTCACTTGCTGCTGTTGGACAACTGTGAGCATGTGCTCGATCAGGCCGCAGCCCTCGTCGACGAACTCCTGGATCGCTGTGACGGACTCCGCCTGCTCGCGACCTCGCGGGCCCGACTCGTCGTCGACGGCGAACGCGCCCGGCCGGTCTCACCACTGGATATCGGAGAAGCCGCGGACGGTCCATCGCCGGCGGCGGACTTGTTCATTCAACGGGCACTCGCGGCCGGCGCAACTGTGGACTCGGCGGATCCGCAGGTGGCGGAGTTGGTTCGACGGCTCGATGGTGTGCCGCTCGCGATCGAACTGGCGGCTGCTCGATTGGCAACGGTGCCGCTTTCGTCGTTGTTGGATCAGCTCGGGGATCGCCTTGCAGCGCTCGGCGGAGGAGCTCGCAGAGGCGACCAACGACACCAGTCGCTGAAGTCGGTGCTCGAGTGGTCGGTCGATCTTCTCGATGAGGTCACGACCCAGGGTCTCGCCGACCTGTCCGTGTTCGTCGGCGGATTCACCGAAGAGGCGGCCCGCTCGGTTGCGGGCCCGGAGGCGGCCGGCGCGGTCGCCGATCTTGTCGCGGCATCACTTCTGGAGTGGGACGAGACCGCTTCAGGACCCCGTTACCGGATGCTCGAGATGATCCGCTCGTTCGGGAGCGACCTTCTGGTAGCCCGAGGGGCTCTCACCGATGTCGGGCGACGCCATGCCCGGTACTTCGCAACATGGGTCCTCGTTGCCCAACGGGAATTGCGTGGGCCGCGTGAGGCGGAATGGGTGCAACGATTCCGCGCGGAACTCGCAAACCTGGGAACTGCGTTCGCGTGGGCGGCCCGAAACGGGGCTACAGAACTCGTGAGCGATCTCGCCTGTGGGCTGGGCGACCATGTGTATTCGCGTTCGGGCAGGGAGGAGCACACGTGGATCGCCGACGCAGTGGCAACGATGCAAGAGCCGTTCGCTATCGAAGAGCTGACGGTTCTGGCCGCCATCAGCGCCCAGCGGCGGGGTGATCTGGAAGAGCTGGAGCGACTTCTGGCGATTGCTGCTGAGCACGACCATCGCGGCCTTCGCTTCATCCAGGGCACTGAATCCAGTCGAGGTGTGCTGGCGATCTTCCAGGGGCGCCCGGCAGATGCGGATGCGCACTTCGCGCGAGCCATCGAACAGTCAGCCGAACCAGCCCCGGCGATGATGAGCACCGGTTTCCGGGGCCTGGCCCGTTCCTACAGCGGTGATCATGAACAAGGGCGTGCATTGGCCGCCAGATTCTCAGCCGCCGCCGAGCGGCTTGGCTGGCCGACAGGGCTCAGCGGTGCGGCCTACGTAGAAGCCGAAGTGCTCATCGGCATCGACCGCCCCGCCGCGCTGCGTGCCTATCGTCGCTGCGCTGATCTGGCCGCTTCGGTGGACAACCGCTTCCTTGCTGGGGTGAACATGATTTCCTGGGCGAGCGCCGAGGTGCGGTTCGGGGAACCCTCCGACGCCTTTGAGCTGTTCGGCGCGGCGCTCGATCACTTCGCAAGCAACGCAACCTGGTCGTACCAGAGCATTCTCGTACGCAACCTGGCTGAACTCCTTGTGCGAGTTGAACTCCACGAGGAGGCGTACATGATGCGCGAGGCGGTCAGCCGTCTCTCGGGCTCGGCCGAGTTGAGTGGCGCCGACCTGGACCGCGACAGCTACATCACCGCGCTGCTGAATGACCGACTTGTGCCCAAGCGCCGGCACGAGCTCGACAACCGTGCCGCCGAGGAAACCCGGGAATCGCTCCTCGAGTTCGCGCGGAAGGTAGTTGCGTCTGCGCAGGCCCGTGATCGGGCGAAGCACCCCATCCAGGCCGTGGTCTTCACCGATCTTGAGGGAGCGACCGCCTTCATGGCGGACCTGGGCGACCGAGAGGCCCGCGAGGTGATGCGCCACTACGAGGTCCTTACCAACCGTCTTATCGAGTCACACCGCGGGCGTCGGGTAAAGGGCACCGGAGACGGGATGTTGCTGCTCTTTCCGTCCATCTCTGCTTCGCTTCGGTGCCTGGCGGAACTCCAGCGGGAGGTCGCTGCGGATCCGGGGAGGTATCCGCTTCGGATGCGCGCGGGCGTTCACGCAGGTGAACTGATCGACGAACTCGGCGACGGCGATGGAGACGACATTCACGGCACGGTGGTCAACCTCACAGCTCGCGTGGTTGACCAGGCTGGTGGCGGCCAGATCGTGTTGTCCGAAACTGCGCGTCAGATCGTCGTTGGCGCGGACCTGGAATTCGTCGCCCTCGGGCCCGTTGAGCTGAAGGGCATTGGTAATCCTGTGGCGTTGTACCGCTACGACTGGGCCTATTCGGAATCGTCCGCTCGGCCACAGGGTTGACTTGGTCAATGGACGACACCGATAGCGCTCCCAGGGATCGCTCAGCGGAAGCCACCGACGTCGTCGAGTTCTACTGGCGTCCGGGATGCATGTACTGCGCCATGCTTCGGCGCGGGCTGCGACGCCGGGGCATACCAATCGATGAGCACAACATCTGGGACGAGCCTGAAGCGGCACAGTTCGTGCGGTCAGTGGCCGGCGGCAACGAGACGGTCCCCACCGTGGTCGTTGCCGGTCACTGGATGGTCAATCCGAGCGCTGGTCAGGTCGAGAGCCTCTTGGCGCAACATGCGCCGGAGGTTCTGCAGCACGGGTCCGATCAGGATTCGAGTGGCGGGGGATTCTTCAGCCGGTTGTTCTCGGACGGGTAAACCCACAGCGCCCGCCGATGTGTTCAGATGATGGGCATGATCGGCGCCATCATCCTGGGACTACTTGCGGGAGGTCTCGCCCGGCTCATTGTTCCCGGTGACAACAATGTCGAGGGCTGCCTTCCGACTCTGCTGCTGGGCCTTGGTGGGGCATTGCTCGGCTGGCTGTTCTTCACCAAGTTGCTCGGCATCGGTGACGGCGACATCTTCGATCTCGGCGGGCTGATCGGTGCCGTCATCGGCTCCGCCGTACTCCTGTTCGCATGGGGTGCCATTGCCTCGAAGAGCGGTTCCAGTTGACTGCACCAGGATCAGGCGTCGGGCAGCGGGCCGAAGAAGCCCAGAACCCGTAGCACCATGCCGTCGTCGTCCGCCTCGGCGACATCGAAGCCATCTAGGACGACCTCACCATCTCTGGCGATCCGCCATGCGTAGCGATGAAGTCGGTGGTGACTGTCGACACCGCTGATCCGCGAGTAGGCGGCACCTGGCAGTCGTTTGTGAACCTCGTGCACGTTCGCTTCGAACTGATCGATTCCGTGGGTCTCGATGCTCGGATCGATGAACTCGACCTCGGGTGAGAGAGCCAGATCGAGGTGGGCACGCACCTTGGCGGGGTCGCTCTCGTTCCACGCAGCGAGCATGTGATCGAAGGATTCGGGATGGGCCATGGCCTGAACTCTCCCAGATCCGCACGGGAGCTCGCTTGCGGATCAGCTCAGGTGTGCACCGGCATGGCCGCAACGCCTGCGACCAGTCCGCTGGCTCTGTGGACCGGCTCTGTGCCCGGTAGCGGCGCGAGGTCGGGGTACCGCTCGTAGACGGCTCCGAGGATGACGTCGATCTCCATTCGGGCGAGTCCGGCTCCCAGGCAGTAATGGGTACCGATACCGAAGGCCAGATGCGGGTTCGGATCCCGAGTGATGTCGAACGTGAACGGATCCTCGAACACCGACTCGTCGCGATTGGCCGATGGATACAGCAACACCAGACGATCGCCCACCGACAGTTCGGTTCCCGCAAGGACCGTATCCGTCGCGATCGTGCGCATGAACGCCCGGACGACCGTCGACCAGCGCAGTATCTCCTCAACCGCAGAACGACGACACTGCGGGTCACGAGCGAACCTGGCACGCTGCTCCGGATGCTCGGCCAGCACCTCCACTCCCCGCGAGCTGGTGTGTCTTGTGGTTTCGTTGCCCGCCACCATCAGAGCTGTGGTGAACAGCGCGAGCTCTTCCCGGTCAAGCCGCTCATCGTCGGCATGGGCAAGTCGTGACAGCAGGTCGTCGCCGGGGGCGCTCAGCCGCTTCTCGACCTGTTCGTCCACGTACGCCGCCCAGGCAACATAGGAGTCGGTTGCCTGTTCGAGCATGCCGGGCTCTTCGAGTCGGCCGCTGGCATCCATCATGTCGTCGGTCCAGGTCTTGATCTGCCCGAGATCTCCTGCGGGCATGCCCACCATCTGAGCGATCACGGCGAGGGTCACGGGTGCGGCAATGCTCTCCACGAAGTCGAACTCGCCCTCTCCTTCAACAGTGTCGAGCGCCGACTCGGTCAGTTGGCGGGTCTGGTCGCGAAGCTCGGCGACCATGCGAGGGGTGAACTGCCTGGAGACGATCCGTCGCAGTCTTCCGTGCTCGGGTGGGTCCATCGTGACGAAAGACAGGGGCACGGCGTCGAAGTACGTCACACCACCCGCATTCGAGAACACGCTCGGGTCAGAGGATGCGGCGCAGATGTCCTCGTGGCGTGCGACCAACCAGAGTTCGTTGCGTTCGTCGTAGGTCAGACCGGGCGTCGCCCGAAGCTCGTCGAGCAGGGGGTCCCGCTCCGAGTGGGGCAGCTCGAGGTCCGCGATGTCGTACATCCGGCGAACCTACAACGATGGACGCTCAGAGCCGTGCGTGCTCATGTCAGCGGGTGAACAGCGCCACAGCGGACATCGTGTCGGCATGGTCCGTCGCGTCCGAAGCGTTGTAGTCACCCTGGTCATAGATGGGCTCGCTGGCGACCTCGAAGGCGCTGATCAGTCCGGATCTCTCCGCCCCGGTGAACCACTTCGCGAACCCGGCGGCCTCGTAGTGATCCGCGTTGATGCC
Organism: Microthrixaceae bacterium; assembly: GCA_051011615.1. GTDB lineage: Bacteria > Actinomycetota > Acidimicrobiia > Acidimicrobiales > Microtrichaceae > JBPCTP01. The sequence continues at coordinate 11,017 of JBPCTP010000320.1, forward strand.
GATCGCGAACCTCGCACCGGGACGGGCGACGCGCAGAAGCTCCTCGATGGGATCTGGGCCGAGGTGGCCATGGGTGAAGGCTCCGGCGCTCACGACTCCTGCATAGGTCGAGTCGGGGAGGGCGACGGCGCCCGTCAGGTCGGCCGTGATCAGGTTGCGGTAGACCCCGTGGGCGGCGGAGGTTCGCCTGGTGCGGGCAATGTCAAGCATTTCCGGGCTCAGGTCGATGCCATCGACCTCCTGCAGGCCCCTTCGGCGGAGCTCGATACCGACCACGCCCGTTCCGCACCCGGCATCGAGCACCGGGCCGTCGGGATCGCCGCCACTCAGGAAGGCGTCGACCACCGACAGGTGGTGGACATAGCCGCGGTTGGCCAGCAGGTCGGCGTCGTAGGTGGCGGCCCATTCTGCGTAGAGGCTTCGGTTCTCCTC
>JBPCTP010000321.1:0-3443 GCA_051011615.1 Microthrixaceae bacterium
GCGGGAGACTGCGATGGAGCTTCGGCCGCAGGCTCCGACTGTGCGAGGTTCTCACCGAAACGTTGTGAAACAGGAACATCGTCGACATCGAGCGGCTCGGCCACCGACGCCGTGTCTGCCGCCGGGGAGCGGACGTCGCGATCGGGCACGGCTGCTCCGGATTCGTGGCCGGCTGCCTCGGTCGCCGGCCCTGCTGCTGCTTCGTCGGAAAAGCCCGGATTCGCTTGTTCAGGGGCGTCTGCGACTTCTGCGGCATCCGCGACTTCAGGGGCATTGGATTCCGGCTGCGCTGCTTGGCCGTTGGCCGCTGCGCCTGCGGGCGGTTCACCGAGCACGACGAGCGAACGATCCACCAGCTCCGCCAACTTGGCGCACCCGGCGAACTCCGATGCACCCATCTCCGCCAGCACGTCACGGACCGAGCGTGACGGTCCGGCAGCGACCAGGACCGACCAGTCGTCCGCTGAGAGCCTCACGTCCTCTCCTGGTAGGTCCGGCGACAGTGCCACCATGTGACCGAGTCCCGGCACCCGTTCGGTGATCCGCTCCCACTCGACCAACATCCGACCCGCCGCGTCCACGGTGTCGCCCACGTCAGCGCTGTAGCGGGTATCCGCGGGCTCGTGACCGACCGTGAACTCGAATGATCCGTCGTTGAAGCGCAACAGTTCCCAGACCGCGTCCACCGCATCCACCTCGGTGGATCCGTGAACTTCGGCGCAGACCATCTGGCCGCCATCCACCCACAGGATTCCGCGGCCTCGGTCGCCAACCACCTCCAATCGACCGGACTTCGATGACGACTCGAGAAGCGCGAGTACGTCGACGAGTGGAAAGGAATCGATTGTGCCTTGCAGGGCCACGGCGGTCTCCTCGTAGCGGATCCCACCTGACATCGGCAGATGTCGGCACGCAGTTCAGAACAATTGCGGAATCCTCGGTGCTGACGGGTCAGCGGTACTTTCGAGTCAGGAGTACTGCTGAGCACCGTGGCGAATCATTGCAGGGCGGCGGCTGACATCTCTTCGACCGGTGCATCGAGACCTGTCCAGATGCGAAACGCCTCTGCGGCTTGTCCCACAAGCATTCCGAGTCCGCCGGCGAAGCGAGCACCGGCAGCATCCGCCGCCACCATCAGTACGGTCGGATTCGGGTGGTAGATCAGGTCACTCACGAAGAGCGAGTCGTGCAGCAGGCTCGGTTCGACCGGGCACGGATCGCCGTCGCGCATGCCGAGCGGAGTCGCGTTCACCAACAGGTCCGCTTGCTCGAGTGGCTCCCCGACATCGGCTGCCGCCACAAACCTGCCTATCGCACCGGCCAGCTCGGCGGCCTTCTCAGCGCGATCCTGGCCACGGTTCACAACTGCCACATCGACGGCACCCGCGCCGGCCAATGCGAGAATCACGGAGCGGGCTGCGCCGCCCGCTCCGAGCACCACGCAACGGGCGCCCTTGACTTCCACGCCCTCGTCGGCGAGGGACGCCAGAAAACCGGCACCATCGGTGTTGTGGCCCACGAGGAGGCCTTCTTCACGGCTGATGCAGTTGACCGCGCCCAGTGTGCCGGCAACCGGCTTGACGATGTCGAGCGCCCCGATGACGGCCTCCTTGTGCGGCATGGTCACCGACAGTCCGCCGAGGCCCAGCACCGACGCGGCCCGGGCTGCATCTGCGCCGGCACCTTCCGGGACCTCGAAAGCGACAAAGGTCCAATCCAGACCGGTTGCAGCAAACGCGGCGTTGAGGATCGCCGGAGAACGGCTGTGGCGTATGGGGTCACCGATCACCCCGGCCACCACCGTTTGCGCGCCCCTGCGGTGGGTCATGGTGCCCGCCGCTCAGAACACACCGTTTGCCTGGGCCTCGTCCTTGGCGTCCAGGAACTCCTGGTACGACTCGGTGAAAAGGTGCGATGGGGGTTCGTTGGAAACCAGCACGTAATAGCGCCAATCGCCGTCGGGCGGGTCGATCGCCGCTTCGAGCGAAGCACGTGCCGGTAGGCCGATGGGTGTGGGTGGCAGCCCGCTGTTCAACCTCGTGTTGTAGGGCGTGTCGGCCTCCAGGTCGGACTGGGTCAGCTCCCCGGACTCGCGGCCCAGCCCGTAGAGAATCGTGGCGTCGATTCCCAGTGGCTCGTCGTCCTCGAGCCGGTTGTAGATCACCCTCGCGATCTGCCCACGCTCTTCGGCCGGAGAGCCCGTCTCGCGTTCGATCATCGACGCGATGGTCAGAAGCTCATAGGCGCTCCGCCCCCGGAGCGTCTCCGCACGCTCATAGCCCAGTTCGCCGAGCACATCGTCCATCTGGTCCGCCAGGGTCTGGAGTATCTCCGTTGCGGTGGCGTCGTCGGAAAACTCGTAGGTGTCGGGGAAGAGCAGGCCTTCCCAGTTGGTCGTGCCGGGTGGCAGGTATTCGGAGGTGACCTCACCCGAACCGAGCGCCGTGAGCAGATCGGCTACCTCCACGTTGGGATGCTGCTCCGCTATCTGGTCCAGCGCCTCGGTCAGACGCTTGCCCTCCGTGATCCGCACGCGTGACGCGCCCACCGGAAGCGGACCCTCGTCGAGTACGTCGATCGCCTCGTCGAAACTCGAGTTCTCCCTGAATTCGACGTACTTGCCGGCCTCCCAGGGGCCCTCGCCCCTGAGTCCGACGTAGCGGGCGAACAGTCCGCCATCGGTGACCACACCCGCATCGGCGAGCTGAGCGGCAATGGAGTCGGTTGAGGAACCCGACGGGATCTCGATCGGGTCCACCACCTCGCCGGGATCACCCGAAGGATTGACCTGTCGTGACACCCAGAACAACAGAACACCGATGGCGAGCGCCACGATCACCACTGCTCCGACGACCAGGGCCAGCACCCGTCGCCCACCATCTGTGTCCGACGGAATGGGCACCCAGTCCTCATCCTCCAGTGGATCCACGGCCGCCTTGGCGCCGGTTGCCCGGGCCCTGGCGTTGTCACGCTGGTCGGTATCGCTCAACTTCGGTCCTCGGTTCGTGGTTCGGCACCTGCACCATCGGTGGCATCACTGCGGGCATCCAGCCACCCCTGCAGGATCACCGTCGCTGCCGCCTCATCGATCACCTCTGCACGCCGCGAGGAGCTGAGTGAAGCCGCTCGCAGTGATCCCTCGGCCTGCACTGTGCTCAGGCGTTCATCGTAGGTCTCCAAGGGCACCGTGAGCGTGCGCCTCAACACCGCCAGTTCCTTGAGGGTTCGTCGAGCGGCCGGCCCCTCGTGCCCATCCATCGAAAGTGGCATTCCAACCACGACGATCTCGGCAGCCGACTCACTCACTGCGGCAGAGATGGCCGCGTGGTCCACCGCCCATTTGCGCGACCGCTCGAGGGTCTGGAGCGGCACCGCGACGGCACCGGCGGAATCACACACCGACAAGCCGATGCGTTTCGAGCCCAGATCGACACCAATTGCCC
>JBPCTP010000322.1:0-2605 GCA_051011615.1 Microthrixaceae bacterium
CTTCCACAACGTGCCGGCGCCCGCCAACGAGACGGTGTTCGAGTGCTGGAGCACGATCGCGGCCCTGAGCCAGCTCACGACACGGATCCGGCTCGGTCAGATGGTGAGCTGTGCGAGCTATCGAAGCCCTGGCCTGGTGGCCAAGATCACGTCGAGCATCGACGTGATGTCGGCGGGGCGCCTCGACTGGGGGATCGGGGCCGGGTGGTACGACCAGGAGTACCGCGCCTACGGCTACGACTACCCGTCCAACGCCGATCGCATCCGGATGCTGCGCGAGACCGTCGAGATCGTGAAGTCGATGTGGTCCGAACCAGAGACCACTTACGACGGACGCCACTTCCAGATCGCAGGTGCGCAGTGCGACCCCAAGCCGGTGCAAGCGCCGCACCCGCCGATCTGGATCGGTGGCGGAGGCGAGCAACTGACGCTGCGAGTGGTAGCTCGCCACGCCGACTGCTCCAACTTCGGCGGCAAAGTCCACGAGTGGCAGCACAAGGCCGAGGTGCTCCAGGGTCACTGCAACGCCGTCGGCCGCGACTACGACGAGATCACCAAGACCTGGTCACCCGAGCTCTTTCTCCGCGAGACCGAGGCCGAGGTCGGCACCGAGACGAGGTCGTTCTGGGGCGAGCCGTTCGAGTCGTGGCGCGACGGCAACCTCGTCGGAACCCCCGAGCAGGTGTGCGAGAAGATCGAGGCGTATCGGGCGATCGGTCTGGGCGGCATCGTTCCCTGGGTTGCCGACTACCCCTCGACCGAGACGGTGCGACTCCTCGCCGAGAAGGTCGCCCCCGAATTCAGGTGATCAGGCCGGCTTTGTCCCGCGGAACGTAGCGAGGAGGGCACGTTCTGCATGACAAAGCAGGACGCGCCGGTCGTTATTCGTTGATCCAGAGTTTGGCGTAGCGGCGGGAATCGGGGTGCAGCAGGAACACGATGAGGGCCACCTCGAAGGCGAAGCTGATGATGCTGCTCAGCGAGCCGCCGACAGGGAAGACGGTGTAGCGGATCACGTCGAAGATGCCGATCTCGGTGATCTCTCCGCCCGGGATTGCGCTCACCGCACCCAGCGCACCCAGCCCAGACAGCAGTCGGATGGCGGCGGGGATGAACGCAGCGGCGAGCGCCATGGGATAGCCGCGCTTCTTGTACATGGCCATCTCGCTGGCCCCGAACACCGCGAGCGGGATCTGCGCGACCGCCAGGACGAACGCAACGATGCCGAGCAACCCGGCGCCTGCGATGCGCAGGTTGCTGTCGAAGAGGTAGATGAACGACCAGAGTGCGCTCCAGTAGAGGAGCCAGGTGGCGTACTGGAGCCAGCGCGGCTGCGACTGGTTCATCCAGCGGCGGTTCTGGAAGGGATTGGTGGGCGCAGTCATGGAACATCCAGTCTCTCAGACCTCTCTGGTTCGGATGTGCACCCCGTGGGTCGCCCGCAGCTGGCCGCATGCCGCGTCGATCTCGGTGCCCCTGTTGTGGCGCACTGTGGCGTTCACTCCGAGTTCGTCGAGCCGATCGCGAAACGCGGCCACTCGTGCGGCCGGCGACCCCTTCGTGGGGTACTCCGGTGTGGCGTTGAGCGGGATCAGGTTGACGTGGGCCCGCAGCCGACGGGCGTATGCCGCCAACTCCGCTGCGTCGGAGTCGCGATCGTTGACGCTGTCGATCATCGCCCACTCGAAACTCAGTCGTCGGTGTTTGGCGTCGAGGTAGCGCCTGCACGCTGCCGCGAGATCGTCCAGGGGGTACCGCCGGTTGATCGGCACCAGCTGGTCGCGCAGCTCATCGTTGGCGGCGTGGAGTGACACGGCGAGGTTGACCGGGAGATCTTCGGCGGCCATACGGAGGATTCCCGGGATGATGCCGACCGTCGACACCGTGATGTGGCGGGCGCCGATTCCCACGTCGTCGTGGAGCCGGCGAATGGCAGACCAGGTGGCGTCGTAGTTCGCCATGGGTTCGCCCATCCCCATGAACACGACGTTGGACACCTGTGGGGGTGCGGCCCGACGGGCTGCTTCGATCACCTGCTCGACGATCTCGCCTGTGTCGAGCTGTCGATCGAACCCAGCCTGACCGGTTGCGCAGAACCCACACGCCATCGCGCAGCCGGCCTGGGTCGACACACACACGGTGCAGCGATCGGGATACTTCATCAGCACGGTCTCGATCGTCGTGCCGTCACCAGACCCGCCCAGCGCCCAGAGGAACTTCTCGGTGTCGCCGTCGTCGCTCACCGATCGAGCGGCCAGTTCGAGCGACGGTGCCAATTGCTCGGTGAGGCGGCTGCGGAGCTCCGCCGGCAGGTTGGTCATCTCGGATGGCGATCTGGACTGTGAGTACAGGTCTGCCCAGACCTGGTCGGCCCGATGGCCCGGCTGATCGTCGAGGGTGTTCGCCAGCAGTTCTTTGTCTGTCCCGTAGCGAGGGAGGACGAGCGGTTCGGTCATCTCGATGGTCCGGGGTCGGAGGAATATGCCACGTTGTCGCTGACGACCTCGAAGCCCAGCGACCGGTACAACCCCACGGCGGGCTCGTTGTCAGCCTCGACATAGAGCATCCCGGTGGAGATGGAACGGTCGGTGGCGAGGTGGTGGAG
>JBPCTP010000323.1:0-4148 GCA_051011615.1 Microthrixaceae bacterium
GGCCTGGACATCCAGCCGTGCCAGACCTGCTGCGCCGAAGCGTGGCCCACCGCGAAGCCCACCTGGGCCGATGCCGTGACCAAGGCGTCCGCCTCGTCGATGCGCAGGGTGACTCCGGCGAACATCCCGTACACACCGAAGGCGGCGAGAAGCACGCCCGCGGCGAGGACGCCCACGTTAACCAGGGCCGACGAGGACTCCCACAGCAGGTAGGCCCCGATACTGCCCAGGCCGATCACGATGTACATCGCCGCTGGAATCCGTCGCCGGTTGTTGTTGGGGAACGTGTAGGGCCCCACGAACTCCGACAGGTTCAGATCCTCTGGCAGCTCGTCGACGATCTCGGAGTCGGCCACAGCGCCATCGGCGTCGGGATGCTCGGGCTCTTCGCTCACACTGCGACGGTACTGCGTCGGCCGATCGGCGTGAGCATCGGGCCCGAGCAGCTGCTCCCTGTCACCTCAGGGCTCCGGCCAGGCGTCTCGAATGGATTCCCAGGCCTCCTGGAGGCCGACCGGCAGAACCCGCGTCTCTGCGGCAACCGACATGAAGTTCGCGTCGCCCTGCCAGCGCGGCACCACATGCACGTGCAGGTGGTCGGCCTGCGAACCGCCGGCGACCTGGCCCAGGTTCACCCCTACGTTCACTCCCTGGCACCGCAGCGCCGCCTTCACCGCCACCACCGATTCGCGTACCAGCGACCAGAGTTCGCTCTCCTCGGAACCGGTCAGCTCCTCGATCTCGGCAACGGCTCTGTTGGGCAGCACCATCAGGTGACCCGATGTGTAGGGGAAACGGTTGATCAACACGAAGCACTCTGCACCATGGGTGACGATGAGCGTCTCGGAGTCGTCCTCGCCGGATTGGAGGATCCGCTCGAACAGGGATCGTCCGTCATCGGTGGCACCCCCAGGCACCTCGGAGCGACTGTCGGAAACGCCCCGCACGTAGTTCGACCGCCAGGTCGCCCAGAGTTGTTCCAGTGGCACGCCGCCGACCGCCCGCTCGTCAGTTCCGGCCGGCCACGTCAACGGCGAGCCGCTCCGCGAACCCACTGACCGGAATCCCTCGTTCGACCTCACCGCCGCGAGGGTTCACGCCCACGCTGTGGTGAGCCACGTCGTCGTCGCCCACCACCAGCACATAGGGGAGCTTCTGGGACTTGGCCCTGCGAATCCGTTTGCCCAAGGTGTCGTCCGCGCCCGTGACCTCGACGCGGAACCCGTGCCCCCGCAGCTCGGCAGCAACCTCGTGCGCGTAGTCCAGATGGGCCTCCGCCACCGGGAGCACCTCCACCTGCACGGGGGCCAGCCATGCCGGGAATGCACCGGCGTAGTGCTCCACCAATACCCCGAAGAAGCGCTCCACGGAACCGAACAACGCCCGGTGGATCATGATCGGGCTGTGGCGCTGGCCGTCGGTGCCGACGTACTCGAGACCAAATCGCCCGGGAAGCTGGAAGTCGACCTGGATCGTCGACATCTGCCAGGTTCGGCCGATTGCGTCGCGGGCCTGCACCGAGATCTTCGGGCCGTAGAACGCTCCCCCGCCCTCGTCCATCACGAGCTCCAGATCCATGCCTTCAGCAGCCACCCGGAGTGCCTCGGTGGCCTCGTCCCAATCCTCATCGGAGCCCACGGCCTTGGCCTCGGGCTTGGTGGAGAGCTCCAGGTAGAAGTCATCCAGCCCGTAGTCGCGCAGCAGGTCGAGCACGAACTGCAACAGCGAGGCCAGCTCGTCGCCCATCTGCTCCTTGGTGGTGAAGATGTGGGCATCGTCCTGGGTCATGCCGCGCACCCTCGTGAGTCCGTGCACCACACCGGACTTCTCGTATCGGTACACCGAGCCGAACTCGAACATCCGCAGCGGCAACTCGCGGTACGAGCGCTGCCGACTCCTGAAGATCAGGATGTGGAACGGGCAGTTCATCGGCTTGAGGTAGTACTTCGTGCCCTCGCCGATGTCATGGGGCTCGGCCGTCGCGGCGGGATCGCGGTCGTGGTCGTGATCGTGGTCGTGCAACTCCATCGGGGGGAACATGCCCTCGGCGAACCACTCGAGGTGCCCCGATGTCTCGAACAGGTTCGACTTGGAGATGTGCGGCGAATAGACGAACTCGTAACCCGCCTCCTCGTGGCGACGGCGCGAGTAGTCCTCCATGAGTCGGCGGATGATGCCGCCCTTGGGATGGAACACGGCCAGGCCCGAGCCCACCTCCGTCGGGAAGCTGAACAGGTCGAGTTCGACTCCCAGCCTGCGGTGGTCACGCTTCTCGGCTTCCTCGCGGCGATGCAGGTACTCGGCAAGGTCGTCCTTGGACAGCCACGCGGTGCCGTAGATGCGCTGGAGCATCTCGTTGTCCTCGCTGCCACGGAAGTAGGCACCCGCCACACGCATCAGATCGAAGTGGCCCAGCTTGCCGGTGGATGGCACGTGCGGCCCGCGGCACATGTCCACGAAATCCGCCGTGTTTCGGTAGAAGCTGATCTTGCCGTCGGAACTGTCGGCTTCGGACGCGGCCTCAGCGTCGGCTCCACCGGCAGCCAGGTCCATGAACACCCGCTTGTAGGGGTGGTCGGTCATCAATTCCCTGGCCTCGTCGAGGTCCAGCTCGAATCGCTCGAAAGGCTGGTTGGCCTTGATGATCTCGCGCATCTTGGCGGCGATTCGATCCAGGTCGTCATCGGAGAACGTCGCCGAGTCGGGCAGCTCGAAGTCGTAGTAGAAGCCGTCCTCGATCGCGGGGCCACCTGCGAAGGTTGCTCCCGGCCACAGTTCAAGCACGGCCTGGGCCAGCACGTGGGCCGTGGAATGACGGACGTGCTCGAGTGCGCCGTCGTCCTTGCGCGTGACTATGCGCACGGTGGCACCGTTGGTCAGCGGCGCTGCCAAATCGGCCGGTTCACCGTCGACTTCCACCACGAGGGCGTCCTTGGCGAGCCGTTTGCCGATTGATGCAGCCAGTTCGGCGCCTGTGGAACCCTCCGGCAGCAAGCGTTGCGAGCCGTCGGGCAGCGAGATCGTGATATCGGACATCGCTCGAAGGCTACCGGCCTGTCCGACGGCGCCCGAACCGGAAATTGTTGCCGTGGTGCAGCACTGACTCACCGTGCACGAGGCTTCGTCCTGCGCGAGGCGTCACAGCAGGACGGCTCAGACTGCGACCAGCGGCCTCGACTTCAGCACCGAGGCCGAGGATCGGCGCTCGACGCCGTCGGCCTCATCACCGGCGGACGCACCCGAGGCCGTCTCGGGCGGCAGGCGGACGAGTTCGCGGGCCGCCTCGCGGCTGGGTGTCGCGGCGGAGGGTGCCAGCGCGGCAACCGCAGATCGCCGACCCGGTTGCGCAACACCTGGGACCGCTTCGGGCGGGCTGTCCACCCGCAGCGGCGCGGGAGCTGCAACCCCGTCCGGCTCGGGAGTGCGCGAGGGCTTCGTTGCGTAGGTGTCCACATAGGACTGCCCGGAGAGTGCAGCGATCTCGAACATGATCTCGTCGGTGATCTGGCGCAGCACGAGGCGGTCATCGGCGCGATCGGCATAGCGGGCAACGTCGACCGGGTCGCCGAACCGCAGGTGGACCCTCATGAAAGGCTTCGGCACCTTGGCATCCGGCGGTTGAACCTCCTTTGTGCCGATGATTCCGACAGGGACGATCGGGGCACCGGTGCGCAGGGCAAGCCTCGCGATGCCGGTGTGGCCCTTGTGCAACAGACCATCTCGTGCGCGGGTGCCCTCGGGGTAGATCCCGAATAACTCGCCTGCACCGAGGACTTCGGCGGCGGTGTCGAGAGCCCCCTTGGCCGCATCGCCTCCCGAACGGTCGATCGGCACCATTCCCATGGCCGGAAAGACGTACTTGGTCTTCCAGCTGTCCATGTACTCGGCCTTGCCCACATATGTGATGCGACGTGGCAGAACCAGTGGCACGAAGAAGGAGTCCAACACAGAGATGTGATTGGGGGCGATGATGGCGCCGCCGGAATCGGGCAGGCGCTCCATGCCCTCGGTGGTGATGCTCCAGAGGAAGCGGAAGGGCGGTGTGAGCAGAGCACGAAACATGCCCTGTGCCTTGCCCGCTTTGCGTTCCACGCTGGTTCACCTCCCTACGCCTGCGCTCGCCCCTCGCGGGCGACACCAGTTGATCG
>JBPCTP010000324.1:0-2860 GCA_051011615.1 Microthrixaceae bacterium
TCTGTACCGCACATCGCGACTTCGCGCAGGTCTGCCGCTGTCGCAGGTGACCGGGGAGATCGCGACCGGCTGGGGGCTGACCTCGACCCTCCTGCCCGCCACCGATGACCCGATTCGCACCCGGGTACACACCAGCGACGGACGGGTGTTGGCCTTCCAGGAATACTTCGTACGCGAGCGCCATGACGTCGAGGTTGCGTCCATCGAGATCGACGGCATCGACGCCGCACGCCCCGCGCCGGGTGTACTGGAGTCGATCACCGGTGCCGATGTGATCCTCATCGCTCCGTCCAACCCTGTCGTTTCGATCGACCCCGTGTTGGCGGTGCCGGGGATCCGTGACGCCGTGGCGGCTCGCCGCTCGACGGTTGTTGCGATCAGCCCGATCGTGGGCGGAGCGGCCCTCAAGGGACCAGCGGATCGCCTGCTTCGCGACCTGGGCCACGAGCCAACCGTCGGCGGCATCTCCGCCTGGTATGCGCCGGTGGCCTCCACCCTCGTGATCGACCTCGAAGATGAAGCACATGCCGATGAGATCCGCTCCACCGGCATGGGATGCGTGGTGACCGACACCATCATGCGCAACACCGAGGTCTCTGCGGACCTGGCCGCCGCAGCGATCGAGGCCGTGCTGCCATGAGCCGCCTGGAGGTGTTCGGCATCGAGGGCGTGGCCGAGGTGGACCGTGGGGCGGACCTGGCCGCGATGATCGCTTCAGCAGCCCGGAGCGAAGGAACGCCGCTCGAATCGGGCGATGCACTCGTGGTGACCCAGAAGGTGGTCTCCAAGGCCGAGGGCGCCATGGCTTCGGTGGATCCAACCGACCCGCTCGGCCACAAGCCCCTGGTGGAGGCCAACTCGGCGCGGATACTGCGTCGGCGGGGAGACCTGATCATCTCGGAGACCAAGCATGGCTTCGTCTGCGCCAACGCGGGCATCGACCTGTCGAACGTCGGCCGGGGCGAAGCGGCGCTGCTGCCCGATGATCCGGACCGATCGGCGCGGCGCATACGCGATGCACTCGCGGCGAGGTTCGGCGTACAACTGGGCGTCATCGTGTCGGACACCTTCGGGCGCCCGTGGCGGCGCGGCGTCACCGATGTTGCGATCGGCTGCGCCGGGATCAGGCCGATCATCGACCTGCGCGGTACCAACGACGCGTACGGACGCGAGCTCCAGGTCACCGAGGTGGCACTGGTCGACGAGATCGCAGCAGCTGCGGAACTGGTGATGGGCAAATCGAGCGGCATCCCCGCAGCCGTGGTGCGCGGACTGGACGCCGACTGGTTCACCGAGGACGGCGTCCACACCGGCGTCGTATCCGACGTCGTTCGCTCCCCCGCCGAGGACCTGTTCCGCTGAGCGGCGCGGAGTCTGTACCGTCAGGACACATGCGGGCGTCGATGATGGAAGACAAGGTCGTGGTGATCACGGGAGGCAACTCCGGCATCGGCTTCGAGACCGCGCTCGCACTGGCGTCCGCCGGCGCAAGGGTGGTGCTCGGTTGCAGGAACCCACAGCGGGCCGATGATGCCGTGGCCGAGCTGAGAACTCGATCGGGCAACGACACCGTTGAGAGCCGCACACTCGACCTGGGGGATCTCGAGTCGGTTCGTTCCTTTTCTGCCTCGTTGTCGGATCTGGACCGCATCGACGTGCTGATCAACAACGCCGGACTGGTTCGAGACGTGCGTGACGAGACTGCGCAGGGTTTCGAGATGGTGTTCGGCACCAACCACCTGGGCCACTTCCTTCTCACAGAGGAACTGCTCGATCAGCTGCGGGCAGCGGAGCAGGGCCGGATCATCAACGTCGCATCCTTCGGGCACAGTGCAGCGGTTGGTGGCATCCAGTGGTCCGACATCGGCCGCTACAGCGGCTTCAACGAGTGGCGTGTATACGGAGATTCGAAACTCGCCAACATCCTGCACGCCGAGGCGCTGGCGAGGCGGCTGGAAGGCACGAAGGTGGTGACCAACTCGCTGCATCCCGGGTCGGTGTACACCAACTTCGGCCGCGAGGGAGACACCAGCGGCTGGACGGCCAAGTTGATGGACCTCGAACTCGGACCGGTGCGACAGTCGCTGCTCAAGACCCCCGCCGAGGGGGCCCAGACCTCCATCCACCTGGCCACGTCCGCCGAAGGTGGTGCCGTCAGCGGCGGCTACTGGAGCAACTCGAAACCGAGCCGCACCACCCGCTGGAGTCGCCGCCACGGTGACGCCGAGGAGCTCTGGCACAACTCGAAGCGCCTGATCGCCGTCGCCTCCTGACCCCTGCCAGATTCATGCCCTCAGCGACATGGCAAGAACCAGAGCGGGATGGGGGATGCACGGAGGCGGGCGGCTCCTGCCGGCCGCTTCACCCTGTGAGGATCCGGCTTTGCCGGTCCGAACAGCCAGGAGACGGTGGCCGTAGGCCACCCGTGTGGAAACTCGTCCCGCAACCTCCGGTTGCTGGTCGAAGCTACAGATAACTGTCGCCGAACCAGGTGACTGATTCGAGTTGGTGGTCGAGTGACTCGACGTCGCCCGGACGGTAGAACCACGGGCACACCATCGCCTCGGTCACGCCGATCTCCGCCATTCGCGAGAAGCCGCTCTCGTCGAAGGCATCGGTGCAGAGAGCCTTGATCTCGAAGGGACCCCCGGAGGGAGTCGAGTCGGTGGTGCCGTACTCGTCTCTCAGTTCGACGAGCCGAGGCACCACTTCTGCCACTTCGTCCATCGTGTTCGCCACCGAAATCCAACCGTCGCCCAGCTTTGCGGCCCGTTTCATGCCCGGCTCGGAAAGGCCGCCGACGTAGATGGGAACCGGTTTCGTCGGCACCGGGCGCACGATGAGGCGCCCGAATTCCACG
>JBPCTP010000325.1:0-4735 GCA_051011615.1 Microthrixaceae bacterium
ACCGAGGAGAAGGCGATCAGGCGCTTCATGTCGGTCTGGGCGAGACAGCCGAGTGCGCCGTAGATGATGCCGATCACGGCGAGCACGGCGATGATCGGTGCCCACCACTGCGCTCCTTCGGGTAGGAACGGCAGCGCAATCCGCACGAAGCCATAGGTTCCGAGTTTCAGCAGCACTGCGGCCAGGATCACCGAGCCCTGTGTCGGCGCCTGGGTATGCGCGTCGGGCAACCACGTGTGGAACGGGAACATCGGCACCTTGATGCCGAAGCCCATGAACATGCCACCGAAGACCAGGATCTGTGTGGTGCGCGCGATGTCGAGCCCACCGAGTTCGGTGAGGATCCGCATGTCGAAGGTCTGCTCGGCGGAGAGGAAATACAGCGCCAGGAAGCTGACGATCATCAGTGCTGAGCCGAACAGGGTGTAGAGGAAGAACTTGATCGACGCGTACTTGCGGTCAGGTCCGCCCCACACGCCGATCATGAAGTACATCGGTAGCAGCACGACCTCGAAGAACACGAAGAACAGGATCAGGTCCTGCGCCACGAACGAGCCGATCATTCCGGTCTCGAGCAACAGGATCAGGGCGAGGAAGGCCTTGGGGTTGCCGGGATCAGGAATGTGGTTCCAGCTGTAGATGACCACGAGGGGCACCACCAGCACCGTGAGTGCCAGCAGCGGAAGCGAGATTCCATCCAGGCCCAGGATGAAGCCGCTGTTGATCAGCGGGATCCATTCCTTGTCGACCACGTACTGCAGGGTTCCCGCGGCGTCGTAGTCGAAGTTGATGAGAAATAGGATGCCCAGCACCAGCGACGCGCCTGATGCGATCAGGGCGACGAGCTTTTGGTTCTCCTCGGACTCTTTCGGGATCGCCATCATCACCAACGCGCCGAGTAGTGGCACGAAGGTGATGAGGATCAGTCCCCAGTCGGTAAGGAAGTCAGTCATCTCGATGGTCTCCCGGGTCTCAGCCGATTACCAGCACGAACACGCCGGCCAGGATCGCGGCCGATGCGAAGAACAGGGCCGTGTACTGCTGGATACGTCCCGATTGCAGGTGGCGCAGTACTCCACCTGATTCGGATGCCGTCATTCCGGCGCCATTGACGGCGCCGTCGACGACCTTCTGGTCGATGTTGTCGTAGACGAAGTTGCCGGCGCCCACCGCACCCTTGCCAACACCATTGACGACTCCGTCGAGGACCTTGGTGTTGAACCAGTTGGTGGCACGTGCCGCCGGGCCCTTCACGAACCCGGTGATCACGTCGGTGTAGAGCCAGTCGAAGTAGTACTTGTTCACCAGCACGTTCTTTCCGAGGCCGGCGAGGCGGTTTCGCTCGGAAAGGCCGTGGAGGAACGACAGGCCGTCCTTCCAGTAGTAGAGGTAGGTGAGACCGATTCCGGCGCCTGCCACCACCAGCGAGAAGATCGCGAGCGGGATGTTGAACGCAGCGTGGCTGATGCTCGGGAAGTAGGCGCCGACGGGCTCCACGAACTGCTCGAACTGGGTGTGCAGGGACTCGGGGAACTCGATCGGGCCGATCTTCTTCGGAAGGTTGAGGACGCCGACGACCACTCCGAGCGTGGCGAGAATGATGAGCGGGATCGTGATCCGCGGGCCCGACTCGTGCGGTGTTCCATGGCCGCGGTACTCCCCGTAGAAGGCGTACCAGATCGTGCGCGTCATGTAGGCGGCGGTACAGAAGGCACCGATCAGCAACATGATCAGCATGACGTGATACGTGCCGTTGGCGCCGTCGCTCAGCAGCGAACCCTGGCCGGCGAGGATCTCGTCCTTCGACCAGAAGCCCGACAGCGGGAAGATGCCCGCCAGCGCGCCGGTGGCGATGATGTAGGTCCAGAACGTGCGCGGCATGTACTTCCGCAACCCGCCGTAGTCATCGACCATGTTGAAGCTGTGGTGACACGCGTGGCTCATCGAGCCGGCGCCGAGGAACAGGCATGCCTTGAACATGGCGTGTGTGAAGAGGTGGAACATCGCAGCGGTCCAGGCGCCCACGCCGAGAGCGGTGACCATGAATCCGAGCTGGGAGACCGTCGAATACGCCAGGACCTTCTTGATGTCCTTCTGAACGAAGGCCAGCAGGGCTCCGAACATCGCCGTGACCGCACCCACGAGGGCGAGCAGGTTCACCGATGAACCGGCGATGGAGAGGCCCTCCCAGAACACCGGGTAGAGCCGTGCAACCAGGTAGATGCCCGCGACAACCATGGTGGCCGCATGGATCAGGGCCGATACCGGTGTGGGACCGGCCATGGCGTCAGGCAACCAGGTGTGCAGGACGAACTGGCCGGACTTCGACATGACGGCCGCGATCAGACAACACGATGCCAGCAGAAGGATGCCGTGTGAGATTCCGCCGTCGGCGGCGAGGATGTTGATGTCGAGGATCGAGAACGAACGATCTGCCGCGAAGTACAGGATCGTCATGCCGACGAGCAGACCGATGTCGCCCACGCGGTTGGTGAGGAAGGCCTTGAGCGCCGCGTTGGAGTTCGGTTTCTCCTCCCACCAGTGGCCTATGAGCGCGAACGAACAGACGCCCACCAACTCCCAGCCGACGATCATCTGGATCGTGCTCTGGGAGAGCACGAAGAACAGCATCGAAGCGGTGAACAGGGAAAGGAATGCGAAGTAGTGGGTGTAGCGACGGTCGCCCTTGACGTAGTCCGAGGAGTACACGTGCACCAGCAGCGAAATGATGGTGACCACGAACAGCATGAACACCGACTGGCCGTCCACCAACGTGCCGACCGTGATCAGGTTCGAGCCCTCGGGACCGATCGGGAACCACTCGGCACAACGCACGACCGGGGCCGTGGGTCCACGACCCTCACCCTCTTCAGCGGTGGCAACACCTGCCGCGGTGGCCGTTGGTGCAGCAGCGTTCTCACCGGGCGCTACGCCAGTTGCGGTGCGGCCCTCGTCGGAGACGTCGAGGCCGTCGACGACATTCGAACATCCCTCCTGCACATCGCGTAGAGCCGCAGCTTCGGCCTCCGGATCGGCTTCCTCAACGGTGATCGCGGTAGCCGAGGCCTGTTCGGTGTCGTCGTGGGACTTGGTGTGGTTCCACCAGCCGCCGGCGGTGAGCACGGCAAGCACGAAGCAGATGCCGACCGCGGCGATACCGATCTCGGAACCCTTGCGGGGCAGCTTCTTGCCGAAGGCAAGGATCAGCAGGAACGACAACGCCATGATCGCCGGGAGCAACCAGGTGTGAGTCAGGAACCACATGCGCGCGTCAGCCCTTCAGCTCGTCGAGTTCGTCGATGTCGACCGAGCGGCGATTGCGATAGATGAGCAAAACGATCGCCAGGCCCACGCCGACCTCTGCGGCGGCCACTGCGATCACGAAAAGGGCGAAGACCTGACCATCCACGCCGTGGAAGGTGCTGAAGGCGATCAGGTTGATGTTCACGGCGTTGAGGATCAACTCGATCGACATCAGCACGAGCACGCCGTTGCGGCGCACGATCACGCCATAGACACCGATCGAGAAGAGGATGGCGGCGAGCAGCAGGAACTGGTTCAGCAGCATGTCAGTCCCTCCTCGCCAGCACGATCGCGCCGATGAGCGCCGCGGTTAGCAACACGCCCAGCACTTCGAAGGGGATGATCTGGTTGCCGAAGATCTCGTTGGCAACTGCCTGAGTGCGGTTGTTGCCGCCCTCGGCGAGGATGCCGTCGTAGGCGGCGAAGGTGAGTTTGTCGTCCTCGAAGGTGCTGATCAGGGCGAATGCGATGACTGCCACGGTGATGACCCCGACAGCGATGCCAAGCGGGCGTTGGTTGTTGTCGAGGTCGTCCGCCTTGCCGAGCGGTGCCCGTGTGAGCATCACGCCGAAGAGGAACAACACGATTATTGCGCCCAGGTAGACGAGGATCTGGGTGATCCCGACGAACTCCGCCTGGAGGACCAGGTACAGAATGCCGGCACCGCCGAGCACGACGATCAGCCACAGGGCCGCGTGGACGACGTTGTCGGTGGTCACGACTCGCAGCGCCGCGATGATCATGAACACCGCAACCACCGCGAACACGACGTTCGCCGGCGTGTCGAAGCTCTGCTCTGCGAATACCGAGGCGACCGATGAGGTGAATGCACCGATCACTTCGGCACCTTCTTCACCTTCGCCTCTGAGCCGGCCTCATAGGCCTCGAACTCCGGCACGGTTCCCATCCACTTGCCGAGGCGGGACTTGTCGTGCAACAGGTCGGCGATCTTGAGCTCCGAGTACTCGAACTCGGGGGTCCAGAACAGTGCTTCGAACGGGCACACCTCGACGCAGATGCCGCAGTACATGCACAGCGAGAAGTCGATGTCGAAACGGTCGAGCTTGTTCACCGACCTGGGCTTGCCACCCTCGCGGCGCGGTGGGGCGAGGGTCTTGTGGCCCTCGATGTAGATGCACCAGTCCGGGCACTCGCGCGCACACAGCATGCACGAGGTGCAGTTCTCCTCGTGCAGGGCGATCACGCCACGGGCCCTCGGAGCCGGGGTGTCGACCTCATGGGGATACTGCACCGTGCTCGAACCGATCGAAGGTGCCGGGATGAGCGTCTTTGCCCCCCTCTTGGGGAACATCGTGTTCATCGCGGTGCGCATGGTCACACCGAGACCCTTGAAGATGCCGGGCACCTTGGGCTTGGATCGCTTGGCCATCAGAACACCACCTTCAACACGCCGGTGATGGCGATGTTGACC
>JBPCTP010000326.1:0-2803 GCA_051011615.1 Microthrixaceae bacterium
ACGTCGGCGAGGGCGTCGAGTCCGACATCGTCGCCAGCAGGATCGACGAAGCAAGCCAGAATTGGGCGGCCGAGGTTCAGCCGGCGGCCGCCTACCTGAAATGGTTGCTCGGCGTCGACGTGTCGGCGCTCGAGGGACTCGACCCCATGGAACTGCGGGCTGGCGTGTTCGAAGCGCTGGTGGCGACGGTGCGCGATCTCGCCTCCCGGAGCCCGATGGTGATCACCGTCGAGGACCTCCACTGGGCAGATGAGTCCTCGTTGGCGGCGCTCCGGGCCCTCGCTCAGTCGATCGGGGACGTTCCGGTCTTGCTGGTGGCGACCACCCGCCCGGACGGCGGAGGTTCCCTGGGCGAACTGCAGTGGTCGTCGGTGCTGGCACTGGAGACCCTCAGTCGAGAGGACACCGTCGGGCTGGTCGAGGGGGCTGTGGCCGGGCCTCTTTCCGCAGGAGCTGCGTCCCTCGTCGCCGAACGGAGCGGCGGCAATCCACTGTTCGTCGAAGAACTCACCGCGGCCCTGCTCGAGGCCGGAGTTCTGGTTTCGATCGACGGCGAGATCGCTGTGGGCGAAGACCCCGACCCTGCTGGCCTGCCGGCCACGCTCCATGACGTGGTTTTGGCCCGCATCGATCACCTCGATGGCGACGCTCGCGACGCCCTGCAGTTGGCGTCTGTCATCGGCCGGGAGTTCACCTGGCGCATCCTCGATCGCATCGCCTCCACCCCGAGCGGGCTCGATGAGCACCTCGGCGAACTAGAGTCTCTGGAGCTGATTCGCCAGCAGGCATGGTTCCCGGAGCTGGCCTACCTGTTCAAGCATGCGGTGGTCCACGAGGTGACCTACTCCACTCTGCTTGACGAGCGGCGCCGGACTCTGCACGAGGTGGTGGCTCTAGCCACCGAGGAGCTCTACTCCAATCAGTTGAACGAGCACTGCGAGAGCCTGGCGCGCCACTGGCTGGCCGCCGGCGACGAACTGCGGGCGTTGCCTCATCTTGCGCGAGCGGCAGAAAGGGCGATGGCCGGGTCGTCGATGGACCGCGCGCGAGATGCCTTGGCCCACGCCGCCCTCATCGCCGAATCCTCGGGCGATGGCGAAGCCGCACTGGACTACCGATTGCTCCGCATGCAGGTGTTGATCGTGGGCGACGACATGAACGAGGCGGTGGCTGAGGTCGATCGTGCCGTGGTGCTCGCTGAGGCGATAGGGCCGCCCGAGAAGCGGGCCATGCTCCACTGGTGGAAGGCCAACGCGTTGCAGAGTGCGCACGAGTTCGAGGAGTGCGAGCGTGAAGCCCGCGCTGGCATTGCGCTGGCCGAGTCATTGGGAGACGCCGGCACCGAGATGATGGTCGCTTGCAGCAGCGCTTTGGGCTCCTGCCTTGGTGTTCTGGGTCGCCTCGACGAGTTCGACGAGATCGAGTCGAGGGTCGAACCGTTGCGGAGCGGTGTTTCCGTCGACTTGAGCGTCGATGGCCGCATCATGGCTGGCCTGGTTGCCAACTGGCGGGCGGAGTGGAGCCAAGAGTTGATCGACGCGGTGTCAGAACCTGTGTCGAGCGCCTGGACGCGCGTCCTCGCATTGTGGGAAAGCGGGCTCAGCTACGCCGGCATGGGATGTTATGCCGATGCCCTGGATCGTCTCGAGCTCGCCCTGGTCGAAGCGGTCCGCGTCGACTTCGAGTTCGGCCGTGGACGCATCCTCAATACGCTCGGGTGGATCCATGGCGAGCTCGGCGACCCTGCCGGAGCGGCGCCACTCAACCGTGAGTCGCTCGAGGTCGCCCTCGCCCTCGCCCACCCGGACATCGAAATCGAGGCAAACGCCCGCCTCAACCTGGCCGATGATGGCCTACGGGCCGGCGACGCGGACACTGCAGTCGTGCACGTCGAGGCCCTACGTCGAGTGGTCCAGGCGCCGACCCCCTACGAGCGGTTCGGCCACTGGCGCTTCAGCATGAGGTGGCGGTGCGTGCTCGCACAGATCGAGCTGGCCCGCGGCAACCCCGAGGCCGCCCTCCACGCGGCACAACGCTGCCTCGACGACGCAGAGAACAAGGGCGCTCGCAAGTACGAGGTGCGGGCACGGCGTCATCTCGGTGACGCGCAGGCCATGCTCGGAGCCCCGGGGCCGGCGCGACAAGAGCTCGACGCTGCCGTCGCACTGGCCGAAGAAATCGGCAACCCGCCGCAGCTGTGGCGCAGCCTCCTCGCCGTCGCCCGATTGGGTGATCGAGACGCTGCGCGTCGCGCCGTCGAGACCATCGAGGACGTGGTCAAGTCCCTGGGCGATCGTCCCCTGGCCACCTCCCTTGCCGACAGCCGGGAGCGCCGCGAGGCCGCAGCACTGACGCAGCACTGACGCAGCAAGGGTGACCTCGCGAGATCTCCGTGCCTTCGACGTGGCTCGCGGGGATCTCCAGCCTGATCGACTACCGGATGGCCCCCGACCACCCTCTGCCGACACCTGCCGACGACGTCACCGCCGTGTACCGGCAGATCGTGAGCGAGCAGCCGGCCGCCTCCACCGCGCTCGGTGGCAGCTCCGCCGGCGGCAACCTCTGCACCATCGCCGTCCAGCGAGCCCTGGACGAGGGCATGGAGGTACCAGGTGCGCTGTATCTCGGCACCCCGGGCAATGACATGAGTGAGTTCGGTGACACGCTCTACACCAACCGCGGCGTCGACCGCGTCCTCCCCCGCCACGAGGACTTCCTCAACGCCGTCCGATTCCACGCTGACGGCCGCGAACTCACCGACCCCCTCGTGTCGCCCATCTACGGCAGCTTCGAAGGGTTCCCG
>JBPCTP010000327.1:0-4408 GCA_051011615.1 Microthrixaceae bacterium
CCCATACAGCGTGGCCCCGATGCCGTTCGCGGGGCTGCGCTCGGCGCCCCCTCAGGGATTCAAGATCGAGACCGAGTACGTGCCTCCGGAAGCCGGTGGCTGACCCACCGGGTCATTCGCCCACGCAGTCGGTCAGTCCGAGCGGGTTCGACAGCGGCACGAGCTCCAGGGACCTCTGGTCGAGCACCGTTGCCTCGGCCACGGCGAGGCTGCTGTCCTCTGCGCTCTGCAGGAAGTAGTCCGCCAGGGCCCTGCGAGCGGACAGCCACTGCAAATTCTCAACCTTGCTCTCCACCGGGATTCCCGGTGCGTCTACGGCCGCCGGCTCGGACATCGTGGCCTCCACCCATGCCTTCACGACTTCCACCCCATATGGATCCTCGACCGCGGCGCGGACCTCATGCTGCACCCACGGCCTCCGCAATCGGCTCGTTGACCCGACTGGTCAGGCCCCGCCCGAGGTCGGTACTGGCCTCCACGATCACGTAGATGCCGTAGTCACTTTCGAGATCGAGTTGCGCCACCGCTCCGTATGCGCCTGGGTCTTCAAGGATTCCCGACCCGCGGTCGATCCACCAGCCCATTCCGTAGCCTCGCGAAGACCCACCACTGCCTCCCTCGACCACGGCATCTCCGCGGTAGACATCCGCGATGCGGTCAGAGTGCATGGCGTCGAGCGCCTCCTGGGAGAGGACCTGCGTGTCGCCGCACTTTCCGCCATTGAGGTGCATGGCAAGCAACTCGGCGTAGTCCGGCGGCGTCACGTATGCACCGGCCTCGACGTTCGGATTGTCGGTAGCAGCGAGCACCGACGGATCACCGTCGAAGCCGGATGGGTAGTAGAAGAAGTCCTCCGAAAGCAGCTGGACGAAGTGGTTGTTGTACACGAGCGAGTCGACTCCACATGGCTCGACGTAGATCTCGTTGACCAACTCCTCCCACGACTTGCCCGACGCAGCTTCTGCCACGGCGCCGGCTACCTGCCACTGTCCACCGCCATAGCGGAACCGGGTGTCCGGCGCGATGACATCGGCGTCGTCCTCGGCGTTGAGCAGGATCGACTGTCCGCACTCCGAGAGGCTGCCGGAACCCTCGTTCATGTACTGACACAGGTACGGGGCGTATGTGGGATTGGGCAGCAAGCCGACGAGTCCGGAACTGTTCGACAGCAGCTGCGCCGGCGTGACCTTCGAGTCGCCCTCCCAGTCGAGCTGGTCGACTATCGGCGTGTCCATCTCGAGAAGGCCTTCATCGGCAAGGTGCAGCAGCACCCCGGCGGAGAGCATCTTCGAAGCAGAGGCGATCAGCGACGGCCGGTCCGAACTGAAATCACCCCAGTAGTCCTCGTACACGATTCCTTCGTCGGCCTTTACGACCACCACGCCGGCGCCGTTGAGCTCGTTCTCGGCAATGAACTCCTCGACCACCGAATCGATCGCCGAGAAGTCCCCGGTCCCATTGGCTGCGTCGTCCTCAGTGCCTTCTTCGGAGGATCCATCGGCTCCTTCGTCCCCCGAAGACTCATCAGAGGAGCCGTCAGTGGCCGAGTCGTCCGATGAGTCGTCTGAACAAGCCGATGCGAACAGTGCAACGAGCGCCAGCAACGCCACGAACGACCGAGTGGATCTTGATGTCATGCCGGCAAGGTAGCCGGGTCCTCACGGGCGGCGGCGGGCAAACCAACCGCAGGTGGTGGCCTCGATGTCAGAGCGACCGATCGTGCATCTCAGCAGAGAGGTGCAGGCGTTTGAGCCCCCGCAGGGTCACGCTCGGCAGGTACTCGAAGTCGTTGTCCTCACAGAGCGTGTAGGCGCTGATGCGATCCGACAGTCGCTCGAGGGCGACCACCGCCTCCAGGCGTGCGAGGTTGGCGCCCACGCAATAGTGCGCCCCGTGACCGAAGGCGATCTGGTCGTGCAGGTGTTCCCGGTCAGCCCGCAGTTCGTCGGGCTTCTCGAACAGAGCGTCATCGCGGTTGGCAGAGGAGAACATCGCGATGACCCGTGAACCCTTCTGCAGTTCAACCCCGGCGAGGGTCGTGTCGCGCATCACGATCCTCGACATTCCCTGATTCGGGCTGGAAAGCCTCAGGCTGTCCTCCACGATCCCGCCGACCCGCGTCGGATCGGCCTGGATCCGTTCCCACTCCCCCGGGGTTTCCGCCAACAGCCGCATCATCTCGGTCACCAGTTTGGCCGTGGTCTCGTTTCCGGCAACCAGAAGCTGCTGGGCGATACGAACCAGCTCCTCGATGTCGAGAGGTCGCTCGCCACCGCCGTCGCCGATGTCGATGCGTGCCGCAAGCAGCTCGCTCAGCAGGTCTTCGCGGGGAGTATCGCGCCGTTGGTCGAACTCCTCGATGAAGAACTGCTGGAGTTCCAGGCTGGTGCGCGCATTCTCGATGTGTTGTTCGTCCGAGACGCTCGCTCCGATCGTGGAGGTGCTGGCCTCGGTCCACCGCCGGAAGTCGTCATGGCGATCCTCGGGAAGGTTGAGCACGTGTGTGATCACGCGCACCGGCAACGGCACTGCGAACTGTGCCATGAATTCGACCGACGACGGGTCGGCCCAGGCATCGATCAGCTCGTCGCACACCGACTCCACGAACGGCCGCAACTCACCCATCCTGCGGGGTGTGAATGCCCTGGACACCAGCCGGCGGTAGACGGTGTGACTCGGCGGGTCGTTGTCGAGAAGGGTCCGAGGACGAGCCAGCCCCTTGGCTCCGATCCGTTCGATCTCGGCCTGCGCTTCCCGCGACGGTTGCTCGCGGTTCGAGCCGAGTTGCGAGGAGTAGGTGAGCGGATCCCGAAGCACCTCGAGGCAGTCCTGGTGGCGCAGCACCATCCACGCGTCGTTCGCCGGCACGTAGAGCACACGCTCATCGCGCATCTGCGCGTAGTGGCAGTGTGGCGACTGCTGAACCGCGGGATCGGCGAGGTCGAAGCCCTCCGGTACTGGCGTCACGAGTCGATGACCGTGACCAGTCCGGTGTCACCGTTGACCTCTACGGTTGCGCCGTCGGGAATGCTCCCCGTGGCACCCGTGGCCGACACGACACAGGGCAGGCCCAACTCGCGCGACACGATCACGGCATGGCTCAGTGGGCTGCCGACATCCACGACCACGCCTCCGGCGGTCATGAACAGCGGTGTCCATGAGGGGTCGGTGAACGGAACGGGGCCACGAGGATGTCCCCGGGGTCCAGTGCACTCGGATCGCGGGGATCCATCACGACCCTGGCGGTGCCGCACACCACTCCGGGAGAACCGGATACCCCTGCGACCTCCGCCCCCGGCGAGACCGGTGCAGTTTCGGCATCCACCCGCCGGGGCCAGGAGTCCAGCGGTGGCAGTTCCCCGTCACGGATGATGAACGGTGGCTCGATCTCCCAGAGCGCTGCGTAATCGGCCGCCCGCGAAGCCAGGGAGTCGCGAAACGAGCCCGGGTCGTCGACGAAGTCGCCGAGTTCGGACTCGAGCAGCATGAAGACGTGCTCCGGCGAGGCCAGATCGCCCTCCTCGGCGTGACGTCGACCCAGCTCGCGGAACAACATCCGTGCCTCGTGGATCACTTTCACGATCGTTGTCTTCGTCCGCTCGCGATGGGCCATCATCGCCGAGACCGTCAGGGCAGCCTCGAGCATGCCCGCCATCTCCTCGTCGCCGGCGACCTCGGCGCGAACCTCCTCGGTCACCGCCCGGCGTTGTGCAACCGCTGCCTCATGTCGCGCAGAGGGCGACTCGTCCTCTCCCTGGAAGCGCACGCGATCGAGCGCGGCGAGCGGTAGTTCAGGCTTGGTTTCCCAAGAATCCGCGTTGATGTCCCACTCGTTGGGTCCGCGAGATCCGAAGTCCTCGATGAAGGAGTCCCAGTCCGCGAGGAACGACTTGGAGGCGGCGCTGTCGGTGGCGGCAATCCGGTCGAGCACGCCGTCGACACCTGCGCCGAATGCCGCTGTGAGGTCCGCGTCGGCACGCACCGCCCGCGAGAGGTCCCACAGCGCGTGGCTCGGAAGCGCCGAGTCGACGTCGCCGATGCCGGCAAGGATCTTCATCGGGATGGACGGGTCGCCAATGGCCTCGCCGACCGCTGCGAGTATGCCGGGAGCGGCGGCGGCACTGGAACCGGACACGACGTGTTGTTCGAACAGGTGGTGCAGCATCGGGCGGATCCTGCGGGCACGCGCCAGCAGCTCCTCATCGCTGCAGGAACGGAGGTCGCCACGTTCTCTGCGCAGTTCTTCGGCCGCCGCCTTGTCCTGCGCGAGTTCGGGCCAATCTGCACCGGACATCACCCAAGCCGTGTTGGCCTCGATCTTCGGAACCAGATGGGGTTTCTCGTCCTCGGGATGGGCCACGTAGGCGGGCACGTCGGGGTGATCGCCGAAGAAGGCCATGTCGAGCTG